>JAYENH010000190.1:0-14134 GCA_034721995.1 Bacteroidota bacterium | reverse complement strand
AAAGTGATTTGATAATAAATGTAAAATCAGATGAATATCTAATAGAATCCAAGATTTATTACTACGAGAGCCAGTTTGTTAACGGAAAAAAACAATTGGCCTACTACTGTAAAAGTCTGGGGTTGGCAAAAGGTGTGTATCTTGTTTTTTGCCCAACGGGAGTAAAATATCCTAAAACGATTAAAGAGGAAACAGAGAAAATCGAAGGGATTGAAATTTCTTCATTTTTAATTTCGTTTGATGAAGCAAAATGGGAATAAAATCATAATACATTTATGAATACAAATAACGGGCAGGTTTGCCTGAACAACATAAAGCATATTATCTGGGATTACAATGGCACTTTACTCAACGATCTGGATGTATGCGTGGATGTAATCAATAAAGTGCTGGGTAGGAGAGGACTTGATAAACTTAGCAGGGAGGCTTATCAGGCAGTATTTGATTTTCCGGTAAAGAATTATTACGAGAAGATTGGTTTTGATTTTCAGAAAGAATCATTCGAAATTGTAGGTACCGAGTTTATCGAAGAATACAATAAAAAACAAACAGCCTGCCTATTGCAGGAAGGGTCAATTAAAATGCTCGATTTTTTTTTGAATTAAATATATCACAGTCAATACTTTCGGCACGCTTGCAAAAATCACTCGACATGGAAATTGACAATTTTAGCATCCGCCCATTTTTTTCGCATGTATTTGGCCTCGATCACCATTATGCCGATGGGAAGCTGGATCGGGGCAAACAACTCGTAGAAAAAATAGATATTCCATCAGAAAAAATATTGCTTATTGGCGATACATTACACGATCTTCATGTGGCCGATAAGCTGGGAATAAAATCATTATTGATTGCACAGGGACATCATAGCTTTGAAAGGTTGATTGCAGAATCGGAATATGTGTTCCGTAGTTTTCCTGAACTTATCGAAAAAATGGAAACGAATTGCAGGTAGGAAGGGTTGTACAGACCTTCCTACTAAGGGTCTCTACTTGTGCCTGTTTCAATCCATCAATTTCTAATTTCCAGAACTCGGGATTTCTAATAAAAATATTGCAAATCTCGAAAATCATTCGCAATAAATGAATCATTAATTTTATGGGCTATAACTCGTGTGTGTGCCCTGCATAAGCTACACACTAACCGGAAGCTTTAGGAAAATGTCAAAATACAAATATTTACCACAAAAGTTCAAGGCAAATTGTGTAATTTATTCCAGAACGTGCAAGACCTTTATGGGCTGGCTAACTACCCGAACCATTTGCAAGTTGCAAGTTTACGTGCCGTGAGGCATAAACTGAAGGAAGCGAGACTGTCTCGCCTTCAGGCGAGAGTACTGACGAACAGAACTAAGCGAAGCGACTCACAGCCCGCCCCGTTTTTTCGGGGAATTCCGATAAAAAAATGGTTCTACTGCGAATTTAGTGGGACTTACAAAAATGCTTAAATGATGCAATGCTTAAATGCTATAATGAAAACATTATCCTAAATAAAAAAATAAATTATTATTTACCACTAAAATGGTAGTAGAACCGAAAAGTTAACACTATTAATATGGAATTTATTATTTTCTGCCTTCTCATATTCTTGGTTTAATAACAGCTAACTATCGGATAAGAGTTAGCCTTTATGTTGCCCCCCTGCAAAAGCTGTTATTTATTTTCACCTTTCGCTTTCTTTTACATGCCTATAACTTTTTCTTAATTTCCCTAAGCATAACTTCGGTCATACTTTTCAGGTTGTATTTATAGTTAAGGCCCCAGTCGTTTTTTGCAACGCTATCGTCGATGCTGGCCGGCCACGAATCGGCAATTGGTTGACGAAAATCAGGTTTGTATGAAATCTCAAATTCAGGCATAAGTTTTTTTATTTCTGCTGAAATCTCACGCGGATTAAAACTAATCCCTGCTACATTATAACTTGAACGTATTTTGAGTTTCACTTCATCGGTTTCCATTAAATCGATAGTAGCTTTTATGGCATCTTCCATAAACATCATTGGCAAGGAAGTATTTTCGCTGAGGAAACATTCGTACTTGCCTTTTCGTATGGCTTCGTAGAAAATTTCTACTGCATAATCTGTAGTGCCGCCACCTGCCTCGGTTTTGTAGCTAATCAGTCCGGGGTAACGGATACTACGCACATCAACTCCGTAGCGTTTATTAAAATACTCGCACCAACGTTCGCCTGCCAACTTACTGATTCCGTATACAGTATTGGGTTCCATTACGGTTAATTGCGGTGTTAATTCGCGAGGGGTAGTAGGCCCGAAAACAGCGATAGAGCTTGGCCAGAATACTTTTTTTATTTCTTTTACTTCGCGTGCCAAATCAAGGATATTCATCAGGCTTTGCATATTTATGTCCCAGGCCTGGATAGGAAGTTTTTCCGCATTGCCCGATAGTACTGCTGCCAAATGATATATTTGGGTAATCCTGTTTCTGATTACAAAATGAATCAACCTTTTGTTGTCCATAACATCGACAATTTGAAACGGGCCACTGTTAACAATATAGTCGGGGGCCACTTTAATATCTGTGGCAAAAACATTTTCGTTGCCATACATTTCACGAAGCTTCATAGTTAATTCGGAGCCTATTTGCCCTGAACAACCAATTATCATAATTCTTTCCATCATTTTTGGTTTTTCTAAAAATAAATGCAGCAAATTTACTATTTTATCGGGCTAATTTTAATATTGAATTATATTGTACAACATAAAGTTTGAAAGACGGAAGACCCAAATGAGAAATGTAAAATAGAGGGCTAATAAATTGGAAATATTAAAATATCTATGTCCAATTAAACTGAACACATACAAGAATGATTATGGGAGAAAAACAAAACCGGAGAAATTGATAACCGAGATTTGGGTACCGGTGTAGATTCGATAATCTTTTGCTTCGCCTCATTCAATAGTCATTCGGTTATAATTCATTTATATTCAACATAATTTCTGGCATTTTTCATTTCTCAGGTTACTCTTTTTTTTGAAATGCAAGTTTTCCTCCTTTGTGAAACTCTCCCACGAAAAGCGGGACAAGTTGTGTAAAACTCTGTTTAACTCTGTGGTTAATAAAAACGTGAAGTTTAACCACAGAGATGCACAGAGGAAAAAGTGCCAACTATTTTTATGGGATTATGAAAAATGCCTAATTTCTAATCAACAATTCAACAATTCATCAATTCAACGATTCAACGATTCAACAATTCAACAATTCAACAATTCAACAATTCAACAATTCAACAAATTGACGAATTAACTACTTTTGCGCCTCAATAAATTTAACAGATGACAATCAGAAAAAAAGATATAGAAATAATGGCGCCGGTGGGTTCTTACGAATCGCTCATGGCTGCTATACAGGGAGGTGCCAATTCGATATATTTTGGCATAGAGCAATTGAATATGAGAAGCAAATCGTCGAATAATTTTACTACCGAAGATTTGAAGAAAATTGTTGAAATTTGTAACAAGCATAATGTAAAGACATACCTTACGGTTAATACCATAATTTACGATAAAGACATCAGCCTGATGAAGCAAATTGTTGATGCGGCCAAATCGAATGGTGTTTCGGCTATTATTGCTTCCGATATGGCAGTAATAAATTATGCTTTTGCACAAGGTGTCGAAATTCATGCTTCGACACAATTGAATGTAAGCAATACCGAGGCCCTTAAATTTTTTGCCCGTTTTTGCGATGTTATTGTAACTGCCCGAGAACTCAGCCTTATGCAGGTAAAAGAAATATCAAAAAATATTGAGGAGGAAAATATTTGCGGGCCATCAGGAAAACTTGTAAGGATTGAAGTATTTGCACACGGGGCATTGTGCATGGCTGTATCGGGGAAATGTTACCTGAGTTTACATGAACAAAATTCGTCGGCAAACCGTGGTTCGTGCCGTCAGACTTGCCGCAAAGCTTACACTGTTACCGAAAAAAATTCGGGCTATCAGTTAGAAATCGACAATGAATATATTATGTCGCCAAAAGACCTTTGCACAGTTGGATTTATTGACAAGATTATTGATGCCGGAATTACTGTTTTGAAAATTGAAGGCCGTGCCCGTGCGCCTGAATATGTAAAAACAGTTACACAGGTTTATCGCGAAGCTGCCAATGCTTATAATAATGGAAATTATACATCAGAAAAAATAAAAAGCTGGGAAGAAAAACTCTCAAGTGTTTTTAACCGTGGATTTTGGGATGGATATTACCTGGGGCGAAAAATTGGCGAATGGAGCAGGCAGTACGGCTCGCAGGCAACAAAACGAAAAAAGTATATTGGCAAGGGTATGAATTATTTTAAAAAGATAAAAGTAGCCGAATTTCATATCGAAGCCGGAGAGCTAAATATTGGAGATAACATTTTGATTACCGGACCAACAACCGGGGTAATAGAACATAAAATTGAAGAAATGCGTGTGGATATGAAAATTACCGGACATGCAGAAAAAGGGGTAAGGGTTTCGATACCAATACCCGAAAAAATCAGGCCGTCAGACAAATTATATAAAGTGGTTGAGACAACAAATGATTTGCTTCAATAATTAGTGAATTAGATTGTAAAATAATTCTGCTAATATGCCTGCTCCTTCTTCGGTTAAGTGAGTATGGTCAGGAAGGAAATATGGCCCTGTAGCTGCACCGGCAACTCCAATATCGCTATTTAAAGATGTGTCAACAAGATAATCATACAAGCTGCTATCGCTCTTAATTAAAACGTTTAATTCGTCGATAACTGATTGTACCAAAGGAGTAGGCAGTATCGTTGTAGCAACAACTTCAAAACCTGTTGATTTACAACTTGCCCAAATAATTTTCAAATTATTATATATAGTCTGGGCATCTACACCATTGGCAACATCGCTCGAACCTGCCATTAACATTAATATATTTCTTTCTTTTGATGAATCATAATATCCATTTATAGTAGATACACTTAACATTATTTGATGCGCTGTACGTCCCGGCCCTGCAAGATTTACTTCTTGATGTCTTTTTTCGTATTTTCTGAAAAACTGACTTGGATAGTCCCATCCATCTTTTTGAAGGTATCCGTTAGAATGCGAATCTCCCTCAAATACGAAATTGTTTTTTTCTGTTACACCAAAAAAGGTAGTGGCAGTATTCAAATCATTGCCTGATAGTGTATCAGTATATAACACTAAATCTTTTATGAAATGATTTCCAAACTTAAAGAACAAAGGGTTCATGTCTGCATACTGTAAATCAGCAAGGGATAATTCATAGATAGTGCCTAAACCATCAGACAGTACATGGTCTGTATCTTTTGCCAGTAAATCAGAGTTATCATATACTTTCAATTTTGAAGTAGCCCCATTATGGACTGTATGGCTCGATATTGGCAGGTGAGTTGATACCCAACTATACGCTTGCAATGTATCCCCTTTAGATAACAATGAAGTACCGTTGATATGGTAAGGTACATATACATATTTAGATAAATCATAATCAAATTGCCATAAGTCATAACCATCTAACATAGCTACAGGATAGGCTTCATCGGCTGTTACAAAAGACGAAGCGGTAAAATTAACTGCCAGGCCATTTTTGTTACTTGCCGTACTCGCACGATTATATACAACAAAACCTGTAGTCTCAGAAAAGTTTGAATGTATAATCGCAATATTACTGTTATCTGTACAGATAAGCTCACTTATTTTACCTGTGAAATATGTTGAGCCATCGAATAATATATCAAACTGGCTACCCGACAATCTCCATAATCCTGTAACTGTACAACCGCCAGAAACTGTATTTTCTACTGTTTGCCAGGTTGAGCCATCAGAATAGCGTATTTTTACATTCGTTATATTAGCAACATCAGCAAAATCGAAACTCACTTTATTGCTATTTCCTCCTGTAACACAAGGATTCTTTACAATTTTCATGTTTACGCCTATCTTGCCAAGATAAGTAGGTGTATTCCCGTTAATGTCCATTTCTGTCCTGTGTCCATCCGAATCTACTGCAATTGGTATTATTCTATCGGAAACCACAGCATCCTCGGTATAACCATAAATATCGGCAATTGCAGGAAAATCATTATCAGCTTCGTGTATATCAACATCCGAAATGATACCACTACCCGAACCTACACAATCGAAAATATCTATACCATTTTGTTCATCGCAATTAAACAAGTGTATCAAATTGCCCAACCTGTTGTACATAGCTAAGTTGGCAGCTTTGAAATCGGGGGTTGTATAAGCATTTTTGCCGATTTTAACTACTCTCGAACTTGCAGGCAAAGCAGAGGGTATTGTCCCATTAAATGTTAAAGTCTGTGCCGATCCATCTAACCATATTTTCAGCCTGTTACTATTTCCGGTTTCCTGTCCATCAAAAATAACCTTATAATGAACTAAAGTATTAGCAACATTATGACTAAGACCACCGTAAGCACTACCAATCTGAAAAAACAGGAAGCCATCGTCCCTCCAACAAACAAAGAAATCATAAGTACCACTACCCTCCTGAGATATTTGAGCTACTTTATTGGCAGGTTTTTTTAAATCAACTTCCCAATGTAGGTAATCATCTCCATTGTAATTTACAGTGCTTGCGGCAACTTCGTTGTTATCGCATTTGTAGCACCTGCCACCTTGTTCATCGTGGGTTACTCCTGTCAGGTCTTTTAAGGAGTGTTGTGTTTCTATTTCTTCTGATTCGGCGTTCCATCTTGCAGCTATAGAATTGCCGATAGGTGCGGTTTCTACTACAACATCAAAATTAGTTACGGCAGTATCATTTCCATAAGATATTACTTGTAAGTGAATTCGCCTGTCGCCTTCCGGCGAGGTCAACTGATAATTCTCGTTAACAGCAATTGCCGTAATTACATTCCAGTCCACTTCGCCGGAACCAAGTGATTGAACCGTGTTGGCCACCTTCATTTCTACAGCCTCGGTAATAGTGCTATGCACAATTATGTCATATATGCCCTCAGCATTTCGAATGCTATCAATTGCAACCGTAGGGACAGGTATGTCCAAAGTAATCGAATCGTTTAGTACATTGCTTACGCCATAAGTATTCCTTAGCTTTAAATAAACTGTTTTTTCGCCATTGCCCCTTGATAGATCTAAATTACCCAGACTTGCAATAAGTTGCCATGAAGATCCACTAAAACTTGAGTTTTCGCTTACAATAAATTCGACAGGTCCATACAAAAATTCTTGTACCAGAGCAACTGTTTTGTCTGTTGTTACATTTGCTGCGGAGTCAAGGGTAAATGAAGTTAGCTCCGGAGCGAAGAACTGGCTTCCTGCATTTTTGATACAACGTACAGCATTGCCCCATAATTTATCTTTTATTATACGTTCTATACCATTTTGTGTCTCATGGAAAGAACGTATCCATACAGTAGAAGTGCTTTCGGTGGAAGAAGCAAAATTACCAAACTTGGTTGCAAACTGGCTTGCCCCATAAAATACTGCACCCGGCTCATAATAAATTCCGCTATAAATAATCTCCAACCCGCTACTGCCCCCGGTCATTAATTTTGCACGTGCATCAGTGCCACGGAAACCCGTAGCTGTTGGGTTGTTAATAGTACTGTCTATATAATTCTCGAGTTCGTACCACTCGGTATCACTTGGTACATGCCAGCCGGTATCGCAGAGTCCTAATGCATATTCTGCCGTTGAGTATTGCATAAGCTCATCCCATGTGTATAGTCCTCCTAAAGAGTTACAGTTAGCAAGAATATTATCATAACAATATTTTTCTGCTATGGAATTATTGCTTTGGCCATTTGAGGCTGCGCCATAAACCCCGTAATTCAAATTTTCTGTCATCCAGCATTGATTACCAATTTGTACTGTACCGTAAGCCTGGCTATCGCGGCTGTCGATTAAATCATTGATGCCACAAATAAAAGTGTTTCCAAAAGTGATTACTACAATATCGCTTGTAGTATCACAATTGTGTTGAATTGTCCACACAAGTATATAAGCAATTCCTGTCGAACCTGTAAAATCAGACTGAGGATTCAGCGAGTCTATAATAACACCACCTTCACCACTATAAATAGTCCAGTACCCATTTCCAACCAAAGCGGTGTTTGCCTGAAGACCTGCCGGGCTACCTGCATTTGTTTGATCCTGGCCTGCATCGGCAACAGTAGGGATTATTGGATTATTATAACAAGTATTATTTTGCTGATCGTAAATATCTTCGGTACACGGATCGCCATCATCGCAATTAAAAAAGTCAATTTCTACTGCATCAGAGCTTGTTGAGCAATTATTGTCGATTGTCCAAACCAATTCATAAACCGTATTGTCATTGCCCGAAAAAGTGGCCTGCCGATCGTTTGGGTTACTAAACATTGGATTTATTCCTGAAATAACCGACCAACTCCCTGTTCCAATAATTGCTTCGTTGGCAGCAAGTGTTGTTGAATTGCCATTTACAATTTGGTCAGAACCTGCATTTGCTGTTGTCGGGAAAATTGTATCATGGTAACAAGTATTATTTTGTTGATTGTAATAGTCATCGGTGCAAGCATCGCCATCATCGCAATTAAAAAAGTCAATTTCTACTGCATCAGAGCTTGTTGAGCAATTATTGTCGATTGTCCAAACCAATTCATAAACCGTATTGTCATTGCCCGAAAAAGTGGCCTGCCGATCGTTTGGGTTACTAAACATTGGATTTATTCCTGAAATAACCGACCAGCTTCCTGTTCCAATAATTGCTTCGTTGGCAGCAAGTGTTGTTGAATTGCCATTTACAATTTGGTCAGAACCTGCGTTTGCGGTTGTCGGGAAAATTGTATCATGGTAACAAGTATTATTTTGTTGATTGTAATAGTCATCGGTGCAAGCATCGCCATCATCGCAATTGAAAAAACTGATAGTTACATTATCGGATGTAGTTCCACAGATATCGTTAATCACCCAAACTAAAACATATTCAACAGCAGTAATTCCTGAAAAGGTAGCCTTAGGGTTATTTATATTACTAATAGACCAACCGGTGCCCGATGATACTGACCAACTTCCACTTCCTATAATAGCTACATTGGCTTCAAGAGTGGTGGAATCGCCAAATACTTCCTGATTGGGACCGGCATCAGCAACTGTTGGAACAATAGGATCGTGATGACAAACAGCATTAGAAAAATAATCGTAAGTACATAAAATCCCATCATCGCAGTTAGTAAATTCAATTTCTACCAAATCGGTACTTGATTCACAAAAAGTGCTGATTGTCCATGCTAAAGTATAAGTCTCGTTATTTTCGCCCGAAAACAATGAGGACGCATTACCAGGTTCGTTAATTACATAATTTCCCGTACCCGATAAAACAGACCAAACACCTATTCCTTCCTGAGGAATATTCCCTTCCAATATCGTAGTGCTTCCATAGACAAATTGATCGGAACCTGCATCTGCCGTTGAAGGTAAAAGGATACAGTCTTCGTCGCCACTTAACCCTACCCAACTGCTACCATTGAAAAAATTCATGCAATTAGTTGTAAGATTATAAACCATATCTCCAGGATTCGGACTTAGGTTATCTATTTCGCTTTGCGTATAACTTATAATACCCTGCTCCTGCGTTGTATTTCCACTCGTTTCTGCATACAAAGCATAAGTTACCGACAAGAGCTGTCTGGTTCCCATGTGCGAAAAATTTGTACCACCAGTAACATCCATTTCTGCTCGAAGAAAAAATGCTGATGCCGACCAGTCAATAGCAGAAAAGTTTCCTGATTCAATAGAACCTGTACCAATTTCAAGATCAATCAAACCAAAATTATTAGTTAGTATATTATGAATTTCAGAAAAAATAATAGTACCTGAAGTGCTGCTCTGCAATATTTTTAATTTTATTTTTACAGTTTGATTAATAATAAGTTCATCGTTTTCATCGCGTGCAATAGCCTGATATTTGAAAGCTTGTGGCAATTGGGAATAAAGTATCCCAAAACTTAACAAAAGGGTGAGAAAGAGAATTGTTTTTTTCATGAGCACTATAATCTTGGATGTGAATTTAATATTGATAAATTTTTTGTGGGTGAATGATTTGTTGTCGGCAACTTATATAGTGCCTGCACGAAAACTCCTGTTTTTAAAGATGAGCATAACGTAGTTATTGGCGTTTTCTTGCAGAGACTATATGAATGTACCACAAGACAATACCGAAATGAGATATTCAAATTACGATGTTCTTGTTTCGTCTTGTCTGCCAATTTTATTTTTATCGGTTCTCCAAGTAAGCCAGGCAATTCTGCTTTTACCATCGGGGCTTCGGGGATAACAAACTTAGAACTGCCTACAATTTGTGGTTCAACAGATTGCCCGTTTTTTACAAATGTCATGCAACCGAAAAAAATAATTAGTACCGAAGCTCTCATAACGTGTAATTTTTAAAAACAATAATTCCTCATGTCAATTCAAAATAGTATATGCAATATACATAAAAACTGATGCATTATTTAAAATACAAGTGCTACGAATTATAATACACAGATGTTTCGTTGGATTATTGTACAGTCTAAATTTAAAAGCCTAAAGTGCTACTATTGAGTATAAATCGGATTACTAATATTAATTTCTTTTCCATATCCATGCATCGGAGAAACCCCTATGCCGATATTGATACAGTTTCGCTAATGCTTCTTCTTTTGTTGAAAAACCTTCTAAGGCAATGCGGTAGCGGCCTTTATTCGGATTTAACAGAAATGGACTTAAGCCAATTTGATTTATCCTTTCGGCAAATCGCTGTGCTTCTATTCTACTGCGGCAACTTCCCCCAATAATAAAGTAGTGCTGAACAACGACTGTGCTTTCTTCTGTTTTTTGTTCTATAAAAGTATCGAATGTTGAGTTTAGGCTGTGGCTGGTGATTCTAATTGTATTATCAGTTTCAACAGTTTCAGTTTTTCCCCCGGTTGTCATACTATCTGAAAAAAATTCAATCGGGTTAAGACTTGCCTTATCAGATTTAACTTGCTTGTTGTTTATATTTTGCAGAAAAGGTAAAAGCCCAAGTATCAATATAAACGGAGTAGCTATCAGTACCCTTTTCAACACTCGTTTCCCATTTGGCCGAACAGGTTTACGGTTGGTAAAAACAGGAGATACCCGTTTTTCGGTTTTATGATTTTCGCTTATAGCCGGAAAATGAAAAGAAGATAAGCCATAGGATTCAAGCAGGTAATTCGACGAAAGATCAGGCTCGAACTGTATAATTTTATTTTCATCATAATTTAATGTGCCAATACCTTCGAATACGAGTTTGCCGCCCTCTGTCAACTTCTTGATGCTTTTTTTAACAAAGCCTTCAATAATGTTTTTCGCTTCAACGTATTCAATTTTCTCAAACTGAGACAGATAATTAATCAGTAATCCATCGTTGCGGGTCAATTGCCCATTAAACAATATATCTTTGCGTGGCGGATAGAACGAGTTATTCTTAAAATCGATCCTTGCCGATTGGTAATCGCTTATAAATCCACCAAAACCTGGCAGTATCACACATTCGTGATAAAAAAGCAAATGACTGATATGTTTTGTAACTTCCAAATTCAATGATAATTAATATGAATAAATTATTTTAAACTGAAACAAAAATAGCAATACATCAGCAATGATACAATCCAAAAGCAGCTTGCATTGCTTGCAAAACCAGGGAATTCGTTCATCTGATTAAAAATGAGAAAGAAATATTATCAATAGTTATTAACATATTTGCCCCGGCTTGTTGATAACTGAAATATTTCATTTTCTGAAAATAAAAATTGGCAGGGAAATTTCAGAGAGTATTTTTGTGCCGGTGAAATTAAAAACAAGCTACAATAATAAAATTGAAATTTGGTTTATAAACAGGAAAAAACAAAATAGAGATATGTCAAATATTAAAATACTATGGGTCGATGACGAAATCGATCTTTTAAAACCTCAGGTAATCTTTCTTGAATCGAAAGGGCACATTGTATCAACAACAAACAATGGCGCCAGTGCAATTGAAATGGTACAGAAGGAAAACTTTAATATAGTTTTTCTCGACGAACAAATGCCCGGATTGAGCGGACTGGAAACCCTTAGCCAAATAAAGCGCATTTTTCCTGCACTACCGGTGATTATGATTACAAAAAGCGAGGAAGAATCAATAATGGACGAAGCTATAGGGTCGCAAATAACCGATTACCTTATAAAACCGGTAAATCCAAAACAGATACTTCTTGCAATTAAAAAAATTGTTGATAAGAAAAGCCTGATTACCCAAAAAACTACTTCGGGATATCAATCAGAATTTGGGAGTATTGGAATGATGATTAATGATTCCTTATCGTATACCGATTGGGTTGATGTTTATAAAAAGCTTGTTTATTGGGAATTAGAACTGGATCGCTCTAACGATTCCACTATGGACGAGGTGCTGAAAATGCAAAAGACAGAGGCTAATTCTACTTTTGCCCGTTTTATCGAAAAAAACTATTTCGATTGGTTTAAGAAGGATATAGGCGATCGACCTCTTCTTTCTCCTGATATTTTCAAACATGTGGTTTTTCCTCAGGTTGATGATAATAATAATGTTATAGTTCTTGTAATTGACAATTTGCGTTTCGACCAGTGGAAAATTTTACAACCATCGATACGCGAAATGTTTACTGTTGAAAAAGAGGAGCTGTTTTATAGCATTTTGCCCACAGCAACACAGTATTCGCGTAACGCAATGTTTGCAGGGTTAATGCCTTCCGAAATTGCCAAATTATATCCAAATCTTTGGCTCAACGACGATGAAGAAGGAGGGAAAAATATGCATGAGCAGGAACTACTGGAAAAACAAATTAAGCGACTCGGAAAGGATTACCGCTTTAGCTATGATAAAATAACAAATCTGAAAGCCGGTAAAAAAATGGTCGATAATTTCAATAATCTAATCAAGAACAAACTTTCTGTTGTTGTTTACAATTTTGTTGATATGCTCTCACATGCCCGTACCGACAGCGAAATGATACGTGAATTGGCAGGAGACGAGTCGGCATATAGATCGATTACCCTGAGTTGGTTCGAGCATTCGGCTCTTCTTGCTTTTATGCGAAAAGCAGCAGAAAACAAAATGAAGGTGATAATTACAACCGATCATGGAACGATAAGGGTAAACGACCCTATAAAAATAATTGGCGATAGAAATACAACTACAAACCTCAGGTATAAAGCAGGCAGAAACCTAAGTTACAAAGCAAAAGATGTATTTGCTGTTAAAAGGCCCGAAGATGCCTATTTGCCAAAAAGCAATGTAAGCACTTCGTATGTTTTTGCACGCAAAGATGAATTTTTCGCATATCCGAATAATTTTAACTATTACGTTAATTATTACAAAAACACCTTTCAGCACGGAGGCGTATCCTTAGAGGAAATGATAATTCCATTAATCGTATTGAAACCAAAGATATAGTCAGCAGTTGGCAGTCAACAGTCAGCAATATAATAACAATCAGTCACATAAAGAAAACTGCAAAATAAGTTGTGAATAAGAATTATAAAATAAAATCGCTTGCAGGACTTGATGATGCAGCAATATGGTTACTCAAAGCCTGCAAGGACAAAAAGCAGTTTGCATTTTATGGCGAAATGGGCAGTGGCAAAACAACTTTTATCAAATCATTGTGCAAATATCTTGGTGCTATTGATGTTGTTAACAGCCCAACCTTTGCTATTGTCAACGAATATCAATCAGAAAAAAACAGCTCGCTGTACCATCTTGATTTATACCGTATCGAAGATGTAAAAGAAGCATACGATTTTGGTATCGAAGAGTACCTCGGAAGTGATAACTATTGCTTTATCGAATGGCCGGCAAAAATCGAAGAAATAATCGGAGACGAAATACAAAAGGTGTATATTACTGTTTTGGATAATAATATCAGACAGTTAGAAATTCGAGAATAAATTATTTAGTTTTAGATATTCTGCTTTATCTGAATGGGCAGCTGTAGCTTAACATTCAAACTTTGACAATAATTTATAAGAAATAGAAAAAGGAGAAACCAAAGTTTCACGAATGAGCTCGCTATCTACATAATATTCCACTTTTTCTATTTTGTTTTCACCTGATGTATTTACGCTGATTTTTAGCGGACTTTG
>JAYENH010000189.1:0-4321 GCA_034721995.1 Bacteroidota bacterium | reverse complement strand
TCCTCCAAGCGGATCGCCGGTACCCGTTGGATCACTACCGGGCGGAGGGGGGTCAAATGCAAAGACCATCGACAAATTCAGTATTAGAAAAAAAGTTATTACGCAGCTTACTTTATGTATTGTATTTTTCATCATTCAATCATTTCTAATCAATAAATATCTTTTTGACCCCATAGTTTTTGTCACACACAACACGCACTAAATAAACACCATATACTATAGGTTTCGGAACAGAAATAATTTTGTTTGCCGATTTTATTACTGATATCTGCTTCCCCTGCAAATCGTAAAGCGAAATTTGCGCAGAACTTTCAAGCTCTTCATTAAAAATAATGTGAAGCTGATTGCTGCCAACAATACACGAAAATTCAAATTGATCATTTGCTTCTGAAATTTCGGTAATAACAGGATTGAAGTGAAGCATAAACCTGTCGGGCAAAGGATTGCCTGTAACTGCAAATGAATAATTCGATGTAGTTCGCAAGTCGATAAACTGGCCTGTAAAAAGGTCTTCGAGGTAAATCGAGACTGTAGCATCAAAGCTTTCGTCATGCATAGGGAAAATTTGCAAATAGTTTTCGTTGCCGGGCTTATACGAAATGGGAATATCAACATTCCCCTGCAAACTTCCCATTGTATTGTTCGATAAATCAATGCCATCGACAACCGAATAAATTGCCGGCTTTGTTGTATCTGAGCTTAACCATTTTTCGGCATCATACATTTTGTCGAAAAAATGACCGGCATAAGGTCGAAAAGAAATCAAACATTCGTCGCTTCCGCTTTGTGTAGTTATTTTCAACTTCAAAACATTATCAACAATAATATTTTTAAATGATGAAGTATTATTATGTACCCTTGTCCTATTGTCGATTTGGACACTACCTGCCGACGTTGCCTGAACAAAAAAGCCCTGAGCAATTGGAATAATATTGCTTACATCGTTTGTGCCTACCCCGCCATTTCCGGCAACATAATTACCGTATTGGCTAAGAGCAGGGTTCCATATCCAGATTTTATTAGTCAAATCCTGGTTGTTCCAACCGTTGCTTGCATCCCAGTCGATAGCCGATGGAAAGGGGTTGCCCGTTAAATTGTAGCCATCACCCGATGCAGAAGTGGCGAAACTCAGATATGCACCTTCGGCTTGTGTGTTTGGACTGCCCTGGTATGTATAAGTTGCCGAACTTACCGGCCATAAAGCATAGCCTTGCTGAATCGCCATCACTGTATTTACATCAGTAATGTAAGCCCCCCAATTATTGCTGCTTTCATCAAATGGTTTTATGTATGCCCCAGTTAAAAATTGCATTGTCTGTCCCGCAACCGGCGAAGAAATATAATGCCACTGGTCTTCTTCGAGATATTGTTCGACATGCAAATTGCCCGTTCCTATTATTGTTCCGTTGTCTAACAAAGTTGCCTGATAGCCACCATAAGTAAGAAGGGTAAGAGTGCCGTTTAATGTAAAATCGCCATTTACAGTAATTTGTGTTCCTGCATTCATAGTAAGGCTTGCACTGCTTTCAATATTCAATTCATTACATTCTAAATTCGAAGGATAAACCGGCATATTCGCTGCTCCTGCCGGAATTATAACATCCATATCGGAGCGCGGAGTGTAACCTTCGTTCCAGTTTTGGCAATCTGTTGGGTCTGAATCAACATTTCCTGTCCAGGTTGCTGTTCCCGGATATGCAGGGTAATTATCTGTATCGACTGTTGCCGGCGATTGATATGATACCTTGACCCAGCACTTTTGGCCGGGATATGTTGCATTTGTATTGTGAACTTTGACATCCATCCAGCCAGTACTTGGAACTGTATAATTTCCTGTTAAAGTCCCTGTGCCGGATTCACTATCTATTAAAGTTCCATCAAGAGAATAAAGCCCTACGGTTAAAGAGTTGTTAGCATTATCGGGATAAAGAATATAATCCACATCCTGCCCTGCTTCAACAAATATTTTTCCGGCAGTTCTTTTTTCTGTTGAATTATCGGGTAATTTGCCACCCTGCCGTAACGATGAGCAATGACTGTCGCCAAGATCATCATCCATTTCCCACTCCTGTGTGGTTACATTATTCCGCGACGGCTGGTAAGTTCCGCTAATCCCAACAGGTGCATAAATGCTGTATCCTCTTCTTCCATTAGTGGCCGTACCATCGCAAGGGGGTGCATAAATTTCAGCCCAACCACTGGCATTTACAGTTTTCGTACCTGAATTCGCACCGGAGTAATCAATTAATACTGTACCTGGCAAAAAGCTGGTCTGTACCCAGGTTCCCTGCCATGTATTAGAATTATCGTTAATGGCAATAATCGCTTTTCCTTCGCGCTCGATAATTAAAAGATCGGCAGCCTGATGCCTCACATTGTATGGCCCACTTTTAAAATCAAGATTTTGATGGCACCAGATAATATTTTCGATATCGCTCCTTACGGGCAAGTCGGTTAGGCTTACAGGTTCGTGAGACCACCGTTTGCCGGTACTCCCGATATTGAAAAGGTCTTCGAAAAAAACCATTGAATTTCCATCTACCGCAAAAATAATTGCATAAGCCGCCGACGAGCGTACATCTTCGGGGTGAATATGTGCAGCAAGTTCGTTGGAAGAATCCCAATTGGTATAGTCTCCGTTGCCATCAACAATTGGCCTGAAAGTATCGTGAGTATTTACAAAAGGAAGTGTTCGATGAACATAAGTGTTGCTGCCTGAATAATAAGTTACCCGCTTGGTTTGTTGTTCTCCGGGAATGTTGCTTAAATCATAGCTCCCTCCCAATGACACCATATCATAAACAGCCCCGCGAAGCGCAAAGTCCATAGTGCCAATCAACTCATCGCTACCACTATTCGAATTGGTAACATTTGTAACATAAGTATCCATTTCGCTTGCACTGCCAATGTACTCGCCATAATTTAACATAAGCTCGCCCCGGCCTGCCCAACCGTTCGAGTATTTCACGTTCCAGCATAAATCCTGAACAATAAAATGTGGGAAGTGCTTTACGGCATCCCAACGAAAACCATCAACATCGGTTTGCTTAACAAACCATTTTAGCCAGTTGCGGGCTTCATCACGATTGTAATTATTTGCCTGAACAGGATTGTAAGTTGCGTTTGTGCTTTGCCCGTATCCATTTCCTGTTCCGCTTTCCTGATAGCCATAGCAAAAATCGGGTCCCCAATATGGGCTTTCCCAATCGCCCGACGAAGTATTATGTCCCGAATGAGGATGGAAATTAGGAAAATTTTTTGGCCACCTACCCTGGCGCGAAAGGTATTCGGTTGAATTTTCGCCACCCACAGGAACCGGGGTTCCATAGCAAGTATAACGGAAATTTTTATAACCACTGTTGGTTTGCATCGAATAAGTGGTTTCGGGGTCCTGACCCCCATCTCCATTTGTGGCACCGGCATCGGCAACATGATTTAAAACTACATCCTGTATTACCTCTATGCCATTGGCATGAAAAATGGCGACCATTCTTAGGAAATCATCTTTATTTCCAAAGCGGGTTGTAGTACTTTCTTTTTGATATTTGTCGCCCAAATCGTAGTGGTCGAATGGAGTATATCCCACATTACTTGTTCCTGCATTTTTATAGCTTGGCGGAATCCATACTGCATCAATACCAAGGGCTTTAAGACGTGGTGCTAATTCGGCAAGATAATTTGCCCATGAATTGGGATGATTGTTGTTCCAGTAGTCCCACCAGAAACCCTGAAGCACAACTTTTTTTTCTGTACTTTGTGCAAAAACCGGATTAACAAACATAATTGTAGTGCAAGCCAACACCATAAACATCCTGAAATATCGCTTTATCTTCATAATAATCCTCCCTGAAAATTTGAACTGTAAAAATAGCAAAATATCATACTTGTAATTGAAAAGCATATTTTGACAAATTCAAATTTATGAATATGGAAACATTTAGGTTTTAGAATAGAAAATTATGTAAATTTGTAGAAATAGAAAATCGCAGGATTATGGGTTCGGGAAAATTAATACGCTTCGATTGGGCAATGAAAACATTGCTTAGGGACAAAGCCAACTTTGATGTATTGGAAGGTTTTTTAAGTGCCTTGTTAGAAGATGATAACATAAAAATACTAACTATTTTAGAAAGCGAAAGCAATCAAGCAGATGAAGAAGACAAATTCAACCGCGTTGATTTATTAGTAGAAGACAGTCAAAAGCGAAAAATTTATATCGAAATTCAAAATACGCGTGAAAGTGATTACTTAGAACGTTTATTGTATTCCACATCGAAAATAATAGTTGAAAATCAGAATCTTGGAAAAGATTTTTCCGATG
>JAYENH010000188.1:0-4335 GCA_034721995.1 Bacteroidota bacterium | reverse complement strand
ATTCACCACTGCTGTTGCACCTAATCTTTTTTCCGAAATTTCGATAATTACTCTGCGTACATTATCGCCCGGAAAAACCTGTGGTGTTTCATTATTCCTATACAAATCCGCAATGCGCATATACAGCTTTTTCCCTAATGAACCACCAGGGTGTATCCTTGCAAAATCGTGGGTAGAAAATCCACGCATGTTCAACAAACAAACAGCAAGGGCATCGCCCATAACAAGCTGGGCAGTTGTGCTGTTGGTTGGGGCAAGATTATTAGGACAGGCCTCTTTATCGACCGTAGCCTTTAATACATAATCGGCTTGCTGCGCCAAAAAAGAACTTGTATTCGATACCATTGCCACGAGAAGGTTTTTTTTGTTTTTAATAAGGGGCACCAATATTTTTATTTCAGGCGTGTTGCCACTTTTACTTATACAAATAACCACATCGTTTTCCCTTATCATACCCAGATCGCCATGAATAGCATCGGCGGCGTGCATAAATAATGCAGCTGTTCCTGTTGAGTTAAGGGTGGCCACAATTTTATTGGCAATATTGGCACTTTTTCCAATTCCTGTAATTACTACTCTGCCGGTACTTTCAAATATTTTCTCGACAGCTCCCACAAAACCTTTATCAACATAGTCAGCAAGCCTTTTAATGCTTTCTGCTTCGGTTAAAATTGTCGATTTCGCCAGAGATATTATTTCTTCTGATTTCAATTAAAAAAGTTTTTAATTCTGGATTAATAATTTTTAGTCTCTAAATTAAGCATACAAAATTAATGGTTTTTACTAAATGTGCCATCGTTACTTTTAAATGCTTAGGAAGTTTGCTTTTATAAATGACTGTTTCAAAAGCGAGAATAACAGTTTACCCCGACCAATCGGGGCAATATTTGGCATTTTCCTGCAAAGACTATATGGCTCTTTGTAATTTATAAGTAAGTGCAATTTTTGGCATAGGCATACTGAAAATGATAAGAAATAAGGTTTTACACCTCTCAAAACAGGTTGAAAAAGCAGTTTGAAATATGAAAATTTGCCTTTCCTCAAATAAATTTTGCAGATAATCAATCATTTACCATTAATTTGGAAATTAATATTTTCTTTTCTATTTTTACTAATCTATTTGGTTAAAGCAAAAAAATTAACAAAAGATACAATAATTGAAAGAATTGAGTTAATCAAAATTCTGACAGGAAAGATTTATAAATTAGTTTGATTAATGACACAAGAAGTAGATGTAATAAAAGAAGTAGAATATCCTATTTTCGATTACCTGAAAAAATTTTTCGGATTCACAAATTTTAAAGGAAACCAGGAAAATGTTATTCGAAACATACTGGCCGACAGAGATAGCTTTGTATTAATGCCGACAGGTGGGGGAAAATCTTTATGCTACCAGTTACCTTCGTTAATGCTTGAAGGTACAGCCATAGTAATATCTCCCTTGATTGCCTTAATGAAGAATCAGGTTGATTCCATGCGGGGCTTTAGTTCCGACGACGGAGTAGCCCATTTTTTAAATTCCTCACTTAACAAGTTGGCAATTCAAAAAGTAAAAGAAGATGTGATAATGGGCAAAACAAAATTATTATATGTTGCCCCCGAGTCTCTAACTAAAGAGGATAATATTATCTTTCTTAAACAGGTAACCATAAGCTTTTATGCTATTGACGAGGCTCATTGCATTTCTGAATGGGGTCACGACTTTAGACCAGAGTACAGGCGCATACGTCCCATAATTAACGAAATAGGCAGAGGGCCAATTGTAGCCCTTACTGCCACGGCCACTCCAAAAGTGCAACACGACATACAGAAAAATCTGGGCATATTGGATGCAAGGGTATTCAAATCATCGTTTAACAGGCCAAATCTTAATTATGAAATAAGGCCTAAAATAAATGCCTCCAAAGAAATTATTAAATATATAAAAAGCAATAGCGGGAAATCAGGAATTATTTATTGTTTAAGTCGAAAAAAAGTTGAAGAACTTGCAGAAACCTTAGTAGTGAATGGAATTAAGGCACTTCCATATCATGCAGGGATGGACTCCGCTTCACGTTCAGGCAATCAGGATAAATTCCTTATGGAAGAGGTTGATGTGATTGTAGCTACAATTGCTTTTGGAATGGGTATTGACAAACCTGATGTACGTTTTGTAATCCATTATGATATTCCCAAAAGCCTTGAGGGATATTATCAGGAAACAGGACGTTCGGGCCGCGATGGAGGAGAGGGTAAATGTATTACCTTTTACAGCTATAAAGACATCCAAAAACTCGAAAAATTTATGCAGGGAAAACCTGTGGCCGAACAGGAAATAGGGAAACAGCTTTTGTTAGAAACAGTTGCGTATGCCGAATCGTCTGTATGTCGTCGACGATTGCTTCTTCATTATTTTGGCGAAGAATACACGAAGAGTAATTGCGGCTCCTGTGATAATTGCCTCAACCCAAAAATCCAATTCGAAGGAAAAGATTTCATGATCCAGGCATTAGATGCAGTGCTTGCAGTTACAGAAAAATTCAAATCAGAACATATTGCTAATATTCTTTCAGGAAACCTTACCTCGGCAGTTAAGTCGTACCGACACCATAATTTATCTATATTTGGAAGTGGCCGCGAAAAAGATATTAAATTTTGGAATGCTGTGTTCCGGCAGGCATTAATTGCACGTTTTCTCGAAAAAGATATTGAAAACTATGGCCTGTTAAAAATGACCAAGCGTGGGAATGAATATCTTAACAATCCAAAAAGCTTTATGCTTACCCAAAACCACGATTACGAGGAAATGGAAGACGATGCAATGTCGCATGCAGGAGGAACCGATGCCCTGGACAACACCTTGTTTTCTTTGTTGAAAGATTTGCGTAAGGATATTGCTAAACGATTAAATTTACCACCTTTTGTTATTTTTCAGGATCCTTCGCTCGAAGATATGTCCATTCATTATCCGATAAGTATGGATGAATTAAAACAAATATCGGGAGTTGGCACCGGCAAAGCAACTCGTTACGGTAAAGATTTTCTAGACCTCATAAAAAAACACGTCGAAGAAAATGAAATTGAGCGTCCACAAGACATGGTGGTAAAATCGGTCGTCAATAAATCAGGACTGAAAGTTTATATTATTCAAAACATCGACAGGCGAAAACCTCTTTATGATATTGCTGATGCAAAAAATCTTGATATGGTTGATTTGCTTAGTGAAATTGAAGCAATAGTAAATTCCGGTACAAGACTGAACCTGGATTACTATATAAATGAGGTAATTGATGATGATAAACAGGAAGATATTTTCGAGTATTTTAAAGATGACGCTGAAACCGAATCAATACAGGAGGCTTTGGACGAACTTGGCGAAGACGACTACAACGAAGAAGAAATAAGACTTATGAGAATAAAGTTTATTTCTGAAGTAGGAAATTAATTAGTTTAAATATCATTCATTTGAAAAAATAAAATAACCCTCAATTATTAAAACACCGGCAAAAAAACAAAACCGCATAAAATAACTATTACATGCTTGTAAAAACCTATGGAAGTGCAGTTCAGGGAATTGATGCAACCATAATTACCATTGAGGTAAATACTTCGCGAGGCATAAATTTTCATTTGGTAGGCTTACCAGATAGTGCTGTAAAAGAGTCGCAACAAAGACTTACTTCTGCCATAATGGTCAACAAGTTTGAAATGCCGAAAAAGAAAATTGTTATCAACATGGCTCCCGCCGATATCAGAAAGGAAGGCTCGGCTTACGATCTTCCATTGGCTATTGGTATTTTGGCTTCCGACGGACAAATAAAAAACGACAAACTCAGCAAATTTGTCATCATGGGCGAATTATCCTTAGATGGAAGCTTACAGCCAATAAAAGGAATTTTGCCTATTGCCATTCAAGCCAGACAAGAAGGTTTTGAAGGTTTTATCCTGCCAAAACAGAATGCCCGCGAGGCTGCAGTTGTCAACAAAATTAAAGTATATGGAGTTGAAAACTTAACTGATGTAATTGGTTTTTTGAATGACACCAAAGAAATTGAACCAACCACTGTTGATACACGAAAAGAATTTTACTCAAACATTAACAAATCGGATGTTGATTTTGCAGATGTAAAAGGACAGGAAAATGTAAAACGTGCAATAGAAATTGCCGCCGCCGGTGGACATAATTTAATAATGATTGGTCCTCCGGGAGCAGGAAAAACAATGTTGGCAAAAAGACTTCCAACTGTAATCCCACCATTCACATTACAAGAGGCATTGGAAACTACAAAAATACATTCGGTTGCCGGGAAAATCTCGCGCGAAACATCGTTAATGACTAAGCGTCCGTTTCGTTCG
>JAYENH010000187.1:0-4344 GCA_034721995.1 Bacteroidota bacterium | reverse complement strand
TTTTCTCAAACAGTTTTTCTTTATCGTGTAAATTGGTTATCATTTTTTTCTGATCGTCGGGCATTTCACTTACTACCCGATGCAGGAACAATGCGGTTTCGTCTAACAAACGTTCTTCCGATTTTACTCCTTTAATAATTATGGAATGGGTAAACTTTTGCAACTCGTTGTTTTCTTCGCGTGTAAGCTCCTTTCCTGTATAAATAATTACAGGAGGGATTTTAATATCTTTTTCTTTTTCAAGTTTCTTCAGTAACTCAAAGCCACTCATGTCGGGCAACCCGAGATCGAGAACCATACAATCAAAATTTTTCGAGCAAATGGCTTCGATTGCCTTTTTGCCTGTACCAACATCTGTAGTTTGTACATCCACATCGCCAATTATCATTTTTATGCTTTTCCGCAAATTTTCATCGTCTTCGATAATTAGCAAGTCCTTCATTTTCCGGTCGATAAATTCTTCGAGTTTCTCTAAAGCACCAACCAGGTCTTCGCGATTAACGGGTTTTGTTAAATAACCTATTGCCCCTTTCTTAAAAGCATCGATAGTTACTTCGTGCGACGATACCATGTGTACCGGAATATGACGGGTGTCAGGATTATCTTTCAACAAATCGAGCACTGTAAGCCCATCGATTCCCGGTAGGTTAATATCTAATAAAATAGCATTGGGCAAGTGCTTTTCGGCCAGTTCGAGCCCTTCCTCGCCGGTGTAAGAAACAAGCGACTTAAAGCCTTTTTCGTGGCAAAGTTCGTAAAGGATTTTTGCAAATTCGGGATCATCTTCAACAATAAGGATACTTCTATCAGTCTTGTTTATTTTCAGCCGATCGTCTTCTGCATGTGTTATTTCTTTGTGCATCGTAGCAGGTTCAATAATAAGCTCTTTCTTAACTACAACCTGCTTTCTGCTTTTTGTTTTTGCTGTTTTTGCTTCCCGGGGTTTCAGTTCAACGCCATGTTTTACAATTTTTGCAGCAAGGCCATGCTCGTCATGTTCTTTCATTTCAACAGGAAGGTAAAGTGTAAACTCCGAGCCTTTATCAACCTGGCTAACGAGTTTTATTTCGCCCTGAAGGAGTTTGGCAAGCGAACGTGAAATTGATAAGCCTAATCCGGTGCCGCCAAATTTACGCGATGTGCTGCCATCGGCTTGCTGGAAAGCTTCCCAAATAGCAATTTGTTTTTCTTCGGGAATCCCTATTCCGGTATCACTTACACTTATTGCAATAGTTTCGTTAGGCTTTAATCCGCTTCTGCTTAAATCAGTGCCTTCGTGTGGCTGAAATATCTTGACCGTAACATTGCCCTTATCGGTAAATTTTATGGCATTCGACATCAGGTTTTTTATTATCTGATCGATTCGCTGCCTGTCGCTGATAATAATATCCGGTGCCTCGTTATCAACAATTATGTTAAGGTCCAGTCCTTTTTCATCAATCATGTGATCGAAATACTGCCGTACCGAATCGCCCATGCTTTCGAGGTTTATCTCTTCGAGGTTAACTGTCATCCGTCCCGATTCAATTTTCGAAAGGTCTAAAATCTCGTTTATCAGGGTAAGAAGGTCGGTTCCGCTTTTATAAATTATTTTTGAAGATTCTATTTGTTCGGGTCTGAGGTTTTTATGCTTGTTAGCCGAAAGGTTTTGCGATAATATCAACAAACTGTTAAGGGGTGTGCGCAATTCGTGCGACATGTTGGCGAGGAACTCTGATTTATACCTGCTGGTAATTTCAAGTTCTTCGGCTTTTTGCTCAATGTCGTTGCGGGCAATTTCCAATTCGGTGTTTTTCTCTGTAATCCGCTGTTTTTGCTTTTCGAGGGAAGTTGTTTTTTCTTCCAGTTCTTCGTTTGTAATGCGCAATTCCTCCTGTTGCTGCTGAAGGTTTTGTTCGCTTTTTTTAAGAGCTATGGTCTGTTCTTCGAGTTCTTCGTTGGCCACACGTAACTCTTCCTGCTGAACCTGCAACTCTTCGTTGGTTTGTTTTAGTTCTTCCTGTTGTTGTTGGAGCGAATCGGCCTGTTCGCGGGTTTTTCCCAGAAGCAACTGAACCTCTGTTCGTGCAGCCGATGAATTCAGGCTAATGGCAAGGTTTTCTACCATCATACCCAAAAAATTAATTTTCAGGTCATCGAATTCTTCAATCGAGCCTAATTCAATTACGCCAATTACATTGTCTTCGAAAATAATCGGGAGCACTACAATATTACGTGGGACTGAATCGCCAAGTCCTGAATTTATCCGAATATAATTTTCAGGCACTTCCGACACAGAAATAAGTTCGCGCTCGAATGCCGCCTGACCAACCAGGCCTTCGCCAAATTCAATTTTATTATTTATGCCTTTTCGTTTCGAGAAAGCATAACTTGCAGTAAGTTGGAGGGTTTTCTCATCTTTATCGGCTAAATAAATAGCTCCAATCTGAGCACCAATATATTTGGAAATAAAGGTTATTATATTTCTTGAAATTGTTGTTATGTCAAGGTCTCCGCGCATGTGATCGTTTAAATCGTTTACGCCGGTCTTGATCCAGTTTTGTTGTTCGGTTTCGTGTGTGGCCTCCTGAAGCGAGCTGGCCATTTTTACCAGCGAAATTCCCATAGTGTCGTGTTCGCTCAACGGCTGGTAATCGTTTTCGAAATTTCCTTTGCCTATTTCATGGGCAAACTCCGACGATTCTTTTAAACCCGTAATCAACTGGTTAAGTGCGCGGGTCATTTCGCCGGTTTCATCTTCGCCCCCTTTAAGTTCTTCTTTGGGCAAAACCCCAAGGCTCATGTTCAGGATAATCTCTTTTAAACTATTAATTGGGATAACCAGCGATCGTGTAGTTAAAAAACCTGTCGCAATAGCTACTCCCAACAAAACAAAACCCATCAATAAAATCAGTGTTTGGAAGCCATCAAAAGAGCTTTCCATATTGTCAAGCCCGTCCGATACTTTTTCTTTCTGATTCTCTACCAGCCTGTTCAAACGTTCAGAAATCCGCTGTGTTAAAAGAAATATTTCGCCCCCTTCTTCCACATCTTCCTGAATAATAATAATCATGGCATCTAAATAGCTCTCCATATCGTTCAACTCTTCCATCAAATACTGATGCCTCGGCATAAGGCTGTCGACAATCGATTTTTTTATAAACCGGTATTCCGATTTTGAAACAGTATCCCAATTTGGCACCAACTCTTCGATTTCGTTAAAAAGCCCGGGAAGTCCCGAATCGTAGAATTTTCTAAACCGAATTTTGTCAACATCAAAAGCATTATCGACATGAACCCAGTTTTTGGCCAACATCATGGAGTTTGTAATCTCGGAGTAAAGCTGATCGAGTTTGGTGGCCGAGGGGGAATAAATACGTGTAATTTCTTCGCTTATCTGCCGGTTTTTTTCAAGGGTCCGGTAGGTAAGGCTGCTGCTAATTATTACACCTATCACAACAATCCCAAACCCAATCAGGAGTTTTGTCGATATTGTATTTTTAAATTTCATAAATGCTTTAATGCTTTAATGATTCAATGCTGTAATGCTGTAATGTTCTAATTTCTAATGTCCAACTACTCAATCATCAATAATAAATAATAAATCATCAATTAACAATGATTGCCAATTTTTCAAGATCGGTACTTACTTTCAACCCTTTTTTAGTTGCATTGCTTTTATTTAGCTCGAATTTTAACTTGCCGTTTTTTTCGATAAAATTTATTGCCGAACCCGATTTTGCCATTCCCTTTTTATCGGTAACAAAAAGGGTTGGGTTATTGACAAGTTTTTTTTGTGCAGCCGAAAGCTTAGTGCTCTCATCGGGCACAACAAAAAGGATATGGCAATTTTCAATTTCAGGAACATCCGAAAATTCCTTAACTTTTATAGCACGCGAACCTACTTTTTTGGCATTGGCCACTTTTTTCAGTTCAGGAACAATTTTAGAATCGCCGAGAATGCCAATAATAAAATCGCCGGTGTTGGCTTCTTTTGGCCATTCAATCTTTTTGGTAAAATTATAAATGTAAATTGCCTCAAATCTTTCTTTCTGACCGTACACCGCAATTGTTGTGAACAATAGCAATAAAACCGATATTTTAATTTTTCTCATCCTTTTTCTATTAAAGGTGTTTTGGTTGAAAATCACAATCATCAATAATAAATCAACATTAATAAATTATAAACTGCTTAATCCAAACCGATTCGCCATCGCTGAGTTTTATGAAATAAATACCCGATATTAATTCATCAACCTTAACAATAATTTGCTTATTATTATCAATATCATAAGTAGAAATTACCTGACCGGTTGCACTAAGTATTTCAATTTTATTTATTTTCTTATCAGGAAAATCGATAAA
>JAYENH010000186.1:0-16598 GCA_034721995.1 Bacteroidota bacterium | reverse complement strand
GCGTGGGCGTAATGTAAACAAAGTGCTTGAACGATACGAAAAGACAGTGAAGCCCATGCACTTACAATTTATCGAACCCTCGAAACGCTATGCTGATATAATTGTTCCGCAGGGAGGAAACAATGCTGTGGCTATTGATGTGCTTGCCTCAATTATTGAACGGTATTTAGACAAGAATAAACAGTAGGCAGTCCACAGAAGGCAGTCCGCAGTAAGTAGAAGACATTTCTTAATAGACTGGAGACTGAAGACTAAAAACTAAAATAAAAAAGGCTATGCTTGAAAAAATTCCATTAGAAAATATTATTTTTCTTGATATCGAAACGGTGCCACAATATGGAAACTATTCGGAAGTGCCCTCTGATTTCAAAGAACTCTGGGAGAAAAAATCTTCATATTTCAGATCGAAAGAACAAAGTGCCGGTGAGGTTTACCAACGTGCAGGGATTTATGCCGAGTTTGGAAAAATTGTCTGCATTTCGGTAGGCATATTCATTCCGAACCAAAGCCCTTACACTTTTCGTTTAAAATCTTTTTTTGGCAACGAGGAAGCAATTTTTCTTGCCGAATTCAATAATATGCTTAATTCTCTTTCCCAAAAGAAAAGTATACTGTTATGTGCGCACAATGGAAAAGAATTCGATTTTCCTTATATCGCCCGACGTTGCCTGATTAATGGGCTTAGATTGCCATCGGCGCTTGATATTGCAGGAAAAAAGCCCTGGGAAATAAACCATTTGGATACCCTCGAATTATGGAAATTTGGCGATTACAAAAACTATACTTCACTAAATTTGTTAATGTCTGCCTTTAATATACCAAGCCCAAAAGACGATATCGATGGTAGTATGGTAGCCGATATTTTCTGGCAGGAAAAAAACCTGGAGCGCATTGTTCGTTATTGCGAAAAAGATGTTATAGCAATTGCGCGATTGTTTCTGAAATACCGCTGCGAAAAATCTTTTGCCAACGAGCATGTGGAAAGTGTAACTGTTTTTTAAGGGGGCAGGGATTGGTGAAACTGTGTGCATTCAAACTAATAGCTGTATCTCGTTTATGCAAGCTTGGATTTTATACTTTTGCACCTGCGCTATTCTAAAATTGTGGGTAGCATAGTTTTATATTTTATTGATTAACTTTAATATGATAAGAGCAAAAAAATCCTTAGGACAGCATTTTTTAAATGACATGAATATTGCAAAAAAAATTGTGGACTTGTTGTCTGTCAAAGAAAATAGCAATGTTCTTGAAGTTGGACCGGGAACAGGCGTACTAACACAATTTCTGCTCGAAAACAAAGAGATAAACTTTAAACAAATCGAAATAGACAAAGTATCGGTTGATTTTCTTCTTAAAAAATATCCTGAATTACAAAACGATTTAATTGAGGCGAGCTTTCTGAAAACCGATATTCAAAGTATTTTTAAGGCACCTTTTTCTTTGATTGGCAATTTTCCATATAATATTTCGAGCCAGATCCTTTTTAAAGTCCTCGAAAACCGAGACCATGTCCCCGAAGTAGTTTGCATGTTGCAAAAGGAAGTGGCAGAACGTATTGCATCGCCACATGGGAGCAAACGCTATGGAATACTTAGTGTGCTAATGCAAACATTTTACAATGTGGAATACTGTTTTACGGTTAACGAAAATGTGTTTATTCCTCCACCAAGAGTTAAATCGGCAGTTATAAAGTTTACTCGTATCAGCAATAAAAAACTTAATTGCGACGAGAAATTTCTTTTCAGGATAGTAAAACAGGGTTTTAACCAGCGACGCAAAACATTACGAAATTCATTAAAAAGTATTTTAGTAAATTTGCCAACGCATCAGGAAGTATTTAATAAACGACCTGAACAGTTGAGTATTAGTGAATTCGAGTCATTGGTAATTTTAATTGAAGAAATGATCAGCAATGAAACCGGAAAATGACCTTGATTATTCTTGAATAATCAGGGTTAAAAACAGACAAGGCGATGGACAAAAACTTTATTCTGACAAGACAATTTCTTAATGAGTTAAAGGACTTTATAGAATCGAAAGATGAACAAAACGTACGAAAGCTCATACTTGATTTGCACCCTGCCGATATTGCGGAGATTTATGATGAATTGAATATTGAGGAAGCGAAATTCCTCTTCATTCTATTAGATAAAGATATAGCTGCCGATGTACTTGTTGAATTAGAAGATGATGCCCGCGAACGTTTTTTAGATGCCCTGTCGTCGAAGGTTATTGCTAAATTCATTAAAGAAAT
The DNA here is from genome assembly GCA_034721995.1 of Bacteroidota bacterium. Taxonomy (GTDB): domain Bacteria; phylum Bacteroidota; class Bacteroidia; order Bacteroidales; family M50B96; genus JAIOYV01. The sequence continues at coordinate 14,344 of JAYENH010000186.1, read as the reverse complement.
GGAAACTGACGATGCCACCGATATTATCGGTGAGTTGTCAGAAGAAAAACAAGAGGAAATCCTTTCGCATATCGACGACATCGAGCACGTTGGCGACATCGCCGACCTGCTGACTTATGATGAAGATACTGCCGGGGGCTTGATGGGCAAGGAATTAGTTGCTGTTCAGGAGGAATGGGATATTGAGAACACAGTACAGGAAATACGCAGGCAAGCCAAAGAAATTGATGAGATATATTTTGTATACGTTGTAAATAAAGATAATTACCTGCAAGGCATTATTTCGCTAAAAGAATTGTTGCTTGGTGCAGCTAAAGATAAAATCAAAGGCCTTATCGAACCGGATATTATTTCGGTACGCACCGACACCGATGCCGAAGATGTTGCCGTGATAATGGATAAATACGATTTAGTTGCCATACCTGTGGTTGATAATATTGGCCGTTTGTTGGGGCGTATTACAATTGATGATGTTGTGGATGTAATGCGCGAAGAAGCCGGAAAGGATTATCAGCTTGTTTCGGGTATTACCTCCGATGTAGAATCGTCCGATAAAGTTATACAGTTAACCCGTGCCCGCCTGCCCTGGTTGCTGATTGGATTATTAGGGGGCATACTTGGGGCACAGGTAATAAGCCATTACGAAAGCGACCTGAATATTTACCCCGAAATGGCTTTCTTTATCCCGCTGATTGCTGCTATGGGCGGTAATGTTGGAATACAGTCTTCCTCCATAATCGTACAAAGCCTGGCAAACAAAACCCTTGGGGTAGAAAGCACTTTACGTAAGCTAACGAAAGAATTTTCGGTGGGTTTGATGAATGGTATTATTTGCTCTGTCATCCTATTTGTTTATAATTATTTTATGAGCGATGTATTTGCCCTTACAATTTCAGTAAGTATTTCGCTATTTACAGTAATATTGTTTGCATCGGTTTTTGGCACACTTATACCTCTTACACTTAACCGCTTTAAAATAGATCCGGCACTTGCAACAGGCCCTTTTATTACAACAGTAAACGATGTTCTTGGCTTGTTTATTTATTTAATAATAGGCAGATACATGTATATGCTTTACAATGTTGCTGGTTTATGACTATACTTAATAACTTACCATGAAAAGAATTAATAAAAATATAATTATTGCCATTGATGGTTTTTCGTCATGTGGCAAAAGCACATTGGCAAAAGAAGTAGCCAAAAAACTTGGATATACATATATCGACAGCGGTGCAATGTACAGGGCTGTTACACTGGCTGCTATAAGAGTTAATATTATTGATGGTGTAAATTTGAATGAAAAGATATTATCTGAATTGTTAGCAAGTATAAAAATAGATTTCAGGTATAATACTAAAACAAAATGGCAGGATACATTTTTAAATAATAGAAATGTTGAAAATGAAATTCGCGACATTGATGTTTCCGATCAGGTGAGTATTATTAGTAAGATAAAAATTGTACGTACAAAGATGGTCGATTTGCAACGCAATATGGGAAAAAGCAAGGCTATAGTTATGGATGGCCGCGATATTGGCACAGTGGTTTTTCCCGATGCAGAGCTTAAAATATTTATGACAGCTTCGGAAGATATACGTGCAAAAAGGCGATACGACGAACTTATCGCAAAAAAGAAAGATGTAAGTTTAAAAGATATTCTGATCAATATCCAGAAACGTGATATGCTCGACCAAACCCGCGAAGAAAGCCCTTTGCGAAAAGCCAAAGATGCAATTGTGCTTGACAATTCAAATCGCAACCGAAAACAGCAATTAGATTGGATATTGAATATTTTAGAAGAAAAATTTAAAAATTAAATTTTATGAGGCTTGAAATAGAAAGCACTTCCGGTTTTTGTTTTGGGGTGAAAAATGCTGTTAAAAAAGCCGAAGAAATTCTTCAATCCGAAGAAAAACTATTTTGCCTCGGAGACATTGTACATAACGGAAAAGAAATTGAAAGGCTAAAAAAACTTGGACTTATAACCATCGGATACGAACAATTCGGAAAACTTAAAAATTGCAAAGTCCTTTTACGTGCCCATGGCGAGCCTCCTTCTACTTATTCAATTGCAGAAAAAAACAATCTCGAACTTATTGATGCAAGCTGCCCTATAGTTCTGAATCTTCAAAAAAAAATAAAGATAAGTTCTATTTCTTCCGAAATAAAAAAGCAAATTGTGATTTTTGGGAAACCAACCCATCCCGAAGTAATAAGCCTTGTTGGACAAACAAATGGGCAGGCTGTTGTTGTTAGCAATTTGGCCGATGTCGAAAAAATTGATTTTACCCGCGAGATAAGCCTTTTCTCTCAAACAACTATGGATACCGGAAAATTCAAGGAAATAACTAATGAAATAAAAAAACGGCAAAGCACCAACAATGTTTTACAAGTTACAAACTCGATTTGTGTAGCTGTTTCGGGGCGAGAAGCAAAACTTGTTGAATTTAGTCGGAAACACGAAACCATTATTTTTATTGGCGGAAAGAAAAGTTCGAATGGCAAAATGCTATTTGAAATCTGCAAAAAGGAAAATCAGAATTCATTTTACATTTCAAATATTGAGGAATTAAAGCCCGAACGGATAATAAATTCCGAATCAATTGGCATTTGCGGAGCCACATCAACACCATATTGGCAATTAGAAAAAGTGGCAAAAAAAGTTCTGGAGCTTACAGCTTAGCGATTTACGAATTGTTTTTTTCGAAAAATTTATCTATTTTCGCTGGCATAAACAGGGAAGATATTCAAATTATGAACATAAAATATTAATGCAATTGTAAAGTTAATGTTTCTATAATCATTCAAATTATTAATCCTGATATCAATAATTAAAACAAAGAATTATGTTCAAATGTAAAACCCGGATTACCCTAAGCAAGCTACATTCAAAAAAAACGGCAATCGCTATTTTCCTTTTGGCAGTAATTGGAGTAATGCTGTCGTTCCCGGTTTTGGCTCAAGATAATGCAAGGAAAAGCTGGACACAGTTCCGTGGCAATATGCGCAATGGAATATCGACCGAATCCGGCTTGTTAGAAGAATGGCCGGAATCCGGGCTTAAGCCGGTATGGAAAAAAGAAACCGGACAGGGTTTTTCCGAAGTAGTTGTATTAAACAATGTTGCTTATTTGATGGCCTGTGACACCCTTAATGGCGGATATGAATATCTCACCGCCAGCGATGTAAACTCGGGGAAAGAACTTTGGAAAATCAAAATTGACTCGCTATATATTGAGATTGACGGATGGGGGCATGGCCCACGCTCAACACCTGCCGTTGATAATGAGAAAATATATTGCCTAAGTGGGCTTGGAAAACTTGCTGCTTATTCAAATAAAACAGGGAAAGAAGTTTGGGCCGTAAACCTGCCTGAGAAATTTGGAAGCCCCTTGCCCCGTTGGGGATTTTCTTCATCACCAATTTTAATTAATGGCATTTTGATTATTGAAACCGGAGGCCCTGAATCAAAAGCCTTTACTGCTTTCGACAAAGACACCGGGAAAACCTTATGGAGTAAGGGGACAGGGAGCACAACTTACAATTCTCCGGCCATAGCAACAATCGAAGGAAAAACCCATATTGTTTTTGCCAACGATACCATGTTATATTCTTTCGATCCCGAAGGAAACGAAAACTGGACTTACAGAATGCCGATGCGGTCGCCCATCCCTATGCCGGTTTTTATTCCTCCAAACAGGTTTTTTCTATCATCGGTGAGTCGAACAGGGAGTTTTATTATCGAAGTGAAAAACAACGAAGTATCAGAAGTTTTGAAAAGCAAAACCATGCAAAATAATTTCAATTCATCGTGCTACCACAATGGATATTTATACGGCTTTTCGCGTGCCAAACTACAATGTGTATCGGCAGAAACCGGCGAAAGAAAATGGTCGCACAGGGGTTTTGGGCAGGGAAGTCTTATAATCGTAAATGATAAATTGCTTGTTCTTTCCGATCAGGGACTGCTAACCGTAGTAGAGGCAAAACCCGATGAATTTAAAGCTCTCAACGCAGTTCAGGCAATGGAAGGCAAATCATGGACTGCCCCCTCTTTTGCCAACGGAAAAGTCTTTGTCAGAAACCTTACACATACTTCATGTTACCAGCTTGCAAAGGTGTTTGATTGAGTGAGATTGAATTTATTAAACAACTATAAAACTATTACGGCATGAAAACTTTAAACAGGATAATACTTGCATTGACAATTATTGGATTGAGCATACATACAGGCTTTTCCCAAACTGCCGAAGAAATTATCGGAAAGCATATTGATGCCCACGGGGGCATGGAAAATTGGGAAGCTGTAAAGTCGATTAAGCTTACCGGGAAATTTACCGCTTTTGGCGAAAGCAAAGCCTTTACCGAAATAAAAGCGAGGCCAGATAGATTTTATGCCAGTTTTTCGTGGGGGCAACATGTTGTTGAAGAAGCTCGCAATGGCAGTGTTTATTGGACGATTAATCCCTGGTTCGATATGTTTTTTGCGCGAAAAACCAATAGCGTCGAAGCCAATATCATCAATCAGAAATCGGAATTTTGTACTCCGTTTTTCAATTACAAAGAAAGAGGCTATGTTGTTGAATACCTTGGCAAGGAAGAGGTAGAAGGAATAGGGGTTTTCAAACTTGAACTTACCCGCCCCGGCCAACAGCCCGAAACCTGGTATATTAACAGCCAAACTTACCTGGAATATATGTACACATCGATGTGGTGCGATTTTGCCAGTCCGACAATGCAGGAAACCTGGTTCGAGGATTTCAGAAAAGTGGGCAATATAATAATCCCTTATTATACAGAACGGACGTTTAGTATCCGCCATCGTGTTATCGAAATCGAAAAAGTAGAATTGAACATCGAAACAAACGATGAAATGTTCGATATCCCGTTGAGCGATGCCATGAAAAAACTCAAAGTATTAGAAGGGGAATGGAATGTGTCGGTCGATGTTTTTAGGCGGGGGGCATGGACAAATGCCGATTCGACCACATCGAGTATTAAATATTTGAAAAACAAAAACCTGCTTCAGGAAACAATTTCGTACGTCAATTTCTTTCCTGTTGAAAAAGCAATTCAATGGTCTTATAATACTGATTCTGAAAAATACAGGGTATCTGTTTTTACCGATTTTTACTCGGATACAAAAATCCTTCAGGGCAATTTTTCGGGCGATACCTTATTGATCGACAATACTGAAATAAGTTTCAGTAAAGATGAGGGGCAGGAGAAATCGCTTTCAAAGTATATCATCAGCAACATTACAGAACAGGGTTTTTTACTTGAAATTGCCGGCTCGCGTGATGATGGAGAAAACTGGGCAGTTCAGCAAAAATTTACTTATACAAGAAGGGAGTGAGGAAGTGACGGAGAGATTGTTATTGCTTCAACATGGAAGACTCTGATGTTTCAAAAAGTTGTCTAATGTTTTTCTTGCCTGTTTGAGAATATGAGATAGCGTTGAGCGTTGTATAGGCTTGTGTGCCGGTACTATTATTATGAGAACTTCATTTTTTAATGATTTTAAATGTCTTCGTTCCTTCTTTTGCCGACAACCTTAGGAAATAAACTCCTGCTGCCAGGTTTGAAATATCGAGTTGCTTGCTTGTAGCTTTATATATTTTCCCCTTACGCTGAAGCTTTCCTGCTATGTCGAAAAGATAGAAGGTGAATTCATTATCGCTATTTCGTGCATCAATAGTAATAAAACCTGCCGTAGGATTTGGATAAACGTTTATTTGTGGCAAAGCCGATGGCAGTTTTGCAATGCTGTTGAATATTGGAGAGTTGCCCTCGAACAAGTTGGAAAGATATTGACTATAAACATTAAGGGTGTCGAAGGCCGATAAATAATCTGAACTGTCGCCTTGTGCCATAATATAGGCATAATCAACCGACTGGGTTTCGCCTGCCCCGAAAGTAAAAGGCCCGCTTATCCCAACTCCACGACGATCGCCAGGTTGATTATTTGAAGATGCTTCATCCCATGCCGGTAATATAATTCCACCCTGTCCCCAACCACATGAATCAGTTTCGCCGGGAAACATAAATTTTGTGGGATAAATTGTTGCGTCTGGATCCGTGTAATGTCCGTTCCCACCATACATTAAGGGAGTATTATCAAGCCATTTTCCACTTAGGTAATTGTAATAATCCTTAGCATTTTGTGGATTAATAGTTGGGCAGGAAGCAGCATTGTAATAATAGCGAAAACCTGTCATTCCCAAGCGTTCGTTGTCTATTATGCTATCGCCGAAAAAAGAACCGTTCACACTTTCGTCGCAAACCCCCGAAGGATTATCAATATTGTCGGCATCCATTAATGGCCCGGCAAGAATTTTCATTGCAAACATCGGAGGGTTTGCGCCATAGGCATAAAGTTCTCCGATTCCGTCAATGGCCTTCCCATTGTAGGAATAATAAAAACTCTCTTCCACATTGCAACCTATATAATCATCACAGCCATCACCCAGATCCGTATCTGTCCAGTTTCCAAGATAAGTATCGTAATAAGTAGTATCCGATCGGTTAATAATATCGTAGTGCAGAAATACAGTATTCCATAAAGCTGCATTTTGTGGTTCATCAAAAGCATAAGCCATACCTTGTATTTCAATTCCTAATTTTGCCCCCTGGGTTTCGTAATGCTCGTGGCGATCGTCATTAAAAATAAAAAAGATAGCCTGATCACCACGGATATAAGGATACTCACCTTGTAGCGGTTCATAAATGCCATCGTTGTCGCTATCGTGAAAAGGGGCAAGTTCTGCTGCCTGCCCGAGGGATACATCGCCATTGCCCGGCCATGTCAGGATGTTTTCTATTGGAGTGTAACCGGGCTGCCACCAATTTTGCTTGTGGTAACTAATTTCGGATTTGCTTAATTTCCAGGCATGAAACCATTTTTGGTCATAAGCCAAATCGTAAGAATCGGAAATAGGGCCAGGCCAAAAATCGCCTCCACTTAAGCGAAAATTTTCTGCAGCAATGTGCAGTACAGTATCACTTCCAAAAGTTTTACCACCAATCCAGGTTGCATTTGCAAAACATGCAGTTTTTGTTGATCCATTCGGGTAGAAGAATTCAGAGATCCCAACTAAATCCCAAAAGTGGTTTCCCATACAGGAAAATCTTGCATTAATATTATTGATATCAAGGTAATCGTAATAATTTCCGTTTTCCACTTTTATGTAAATCAATCCCATGTCGCCTGTACTATTTGTAACCGGCAAGGTGTCTGAAATGGTGTACCTGTATTCTAAATTGCCTTTGTTAATAACTCTATAATCGTTTAGCGAAAGTGTCAACTTAACAGAGTCTCCTATAATTTCGGGTTGTACAGCAAGTGCTTGTCCAGCAAAACCCATTAACGTGGATTTTATATAAATTGAATCGCCATCTGGATCGAAGTCGTTTGCCAGGATGTCAACATAAATAGTTTCGCCGGGGCTAATAACTGACGTATCATTTATTGCAACCGGATAATGAATATTATAGGTAGGATTAATTGCAAGATAAGCCCAGTTCGAAACAATAGTTGTGTCATTAATCCGGCAAAGCCTGTATTTGAATACTATCTCATAAGTAGCAACCATCATAGACCAAATACATGTATCATTAAAAAATGAATGTTCAATATTATTTCTTAGTTGAATTACTTCACAAATTTTAAATGGATCCCCACCCGGATCGCTATCATTCCCGACAACATTAAACGAGTCGGTTTGATAAGGTTGGATTACCGGAGAATAATTGTCGTTTACGGCAATGGGTTGGCTCAAGCCTACAAAACCAAAAGCGAGCATACCTGCAATTAAAAAAGTAATGGAAATAGTTTTCATAGTCTTTAATTTTATTGTGATAGTATAAAGTTAATTTTGCTTATAAATAATTTCTTTATTCAGCAATGCTTGCAAAGTTACATGTTTTTTTTAATATTAAACTCTAATAAATAACGGCTAAATATTATTTTTGATGAAAATTAAATACGATGAAAAACATACTGATTATTGGCATAATGCTTCTCACAATGATATCCTTTTCGGGAAAACATAATATTCCTGACGTAAATAATTTTTTGGACGAATGGCACAATGATGCCGCCGAAGCCAATTTTGATGCCTATTTCTCGAAACTGGACAATGATGCTATTTATCTTGGCACACAATGGGACGAGCGATGGACAAAACAGGAATTTGCCAATTTCTCGAAACCATATTTCGATAAGGGCAAGGCATGGGATTTCAAAGCTTTTCGGCGGGAGTTTTATTCTTCGGAAGATCAAAAACTGATATGGTTTGAAGAGTCGCTAAAAACCTGGATGGGGGTTTGTCGTGGCAGTGGGGTTTTACGAAACTACGGCGATTCCCTGAAAATTGTCCACTACAACCTTGCCCTTACAATTTCCAACAATTTGGTACGCGATTTTGTCGAACTCGTTAAACAAGATAGTATTAACTCATTTCTTATTGAGGAATAATGCAAAACTGCTGAACACAATATAACCGGGGTATTTCCTATAATCCCAAATCAGGATAAACGTCCAGTCTCCTGTCATTAAAAGCATGATTATTAGGCGTAAGCATTTTATTATAGCTTTCCGACAATTCTATTTCCTGAATATATACCTGCTCATTTTCCGCACTCAATGTGCAAAGATATTCGGCTTTGGGATTTGTTATAATTGATTTCCCCGAAAAAGTAACATCGCCCTCAGTTCCAATTCGGTTGGCGGTAGCAATAAAAATACGGTTTGTTATCGAATACGATGGCATAACCAATTGCGCATAAGGCAAAACAAGGTTGGATGGGTGCAATATAAGACTTGCCCCACGAATTGCTAATGTGCGCCATAGTTCAGGGTACATCCAGTCGAAACAAATAAGGATGCCAATTTTCTCTCCCATAAAATCGAACATGGGAAGACCCAGGTTTCCCTGTTCAAAAATTTCCGGTTCGTTCATAAAAAGCTGCAACTTGCGGTATTTTCCGGCAAGCCCATTTTTATCCACCAATATTGCAGAATTATAAAGCTTGTCGTCTTCACGCTCGTTAAGGCCTGCCACAATTGCACATTGTAAAATTGATGCCTGATCGATTAAGAATTTCGAGAAGAAGCCTTCTCCTGCTATTTCCGAACTGTTCCAGGCTTGTTGCTTCGACACAAAATTGTAGCCCGAATTTGCAAGCTCGGGGAGTAAAACTAAATCTGCACCTTCACATTTCGGCAGTATGGTTTCCAGTTTTTCGATTGTTTTATCAGGATTTCCCAACACAGGGGCAAATTGTACAATGGCAATTTTCATCACATCTTGTTTTTCGGTTAGAGGCTGCTAAAATAGTTAAAAGCTTTTATCAAAAAATCTGTTTATTTTGCAACAAATATTCCTTCAGTTTGTACAAGGGATATGAATCTTGGAAGCAATAAAAAAAATACGAGAATGTATGGGGCAAAATTGGGCAAAAACCCACGATAAAAAGGTAAAGGTGTTGTTTATCCTCGACTTTCTGTCTTATGGTGGAATAGAAAGACTTGCCTATGATTTTTTAATAAACTCATACTCAAATCCCAATTTCGAATTTATTCTTTTAAACCTTGATGGCGGAAGCTTCGAGAAAGAATTCAATAAATTGCCATTAAGGCATTTTCGATTTTTCAGAAAACGATTTATTGATATTAATGTAATACTTAGATTACGAAAGCTAATCAAGAAAGAAAATATTGATATTGTCCATAGTCAAAATATTGTGGGCGATTTTTATGCTTATCTTGCAGGTATTGGTGGCAATGTTAAACTTATCCGTACTTTTCATTCGCTTGGCAAAAAAAAGAAATGGAATAAAATAATTACCCACATTTTGCTTGGCAAACACTCATTGAATATTGCAGTTAGCAATAGTTTTAGAGATCAGATAATCCACTATTTTAAACCTAAAGTGAGCGAAAATTTCAGAATGGTATATAATGGGATCGATTTTAATCGGCTCATAACAAAAAAAACAAGTATTCGCAAACAAACAGGTATACCTGAAAATGCTTTGCTGTTTGGCATGGTAGGGAATTTTGTAAACATAAAAGATCAGTTAACAATTTGTAAGTCCATGAAAATATTGAGGGATAGAGAAAATAATGCCCATTTTGTTTTTGTTGGTACTCACAACGGAATTGATAAATATTATCTACAAAATTGTATTGATTATTGCACTAAGCATCAGCTTTCAGACAGGGTGCATTTTTTAGGCTTGCGCACCAATGCACCTGACATTGTTGCCGAACTTGATTTGTTTGTATTTAGCAGTCTTTACGATACCTTTGGTATTGCTATGGCTGAAGCCATGGCTCTTGGGATTCCTTGTATTTCGTCGAATATTGAGCCACTGCGTGAGATAACAAATAATGGGATGTATGCCAGACTTTTTGAAACCGGTAATGAGTATAAGTTGGCTGATGAAATTGTTTCCTTCATAAAAGACCCGGGGAATTTTAGCAAAATGGCAGAGTTAGCAAAAACACATGTCCACACCATGTTTTCAATCGAAAATCATACTCAAAGTAATTTTGCCCTTTATAATGAAGTGCTTTTAATGAATAAGGCAACTAAAAGAAAAAGCTAATCTTCCTGTCAAACTGGACGCTCATTTTGAAAGGCTTTTTTTTACAAAAGTAATATCCTGATTTTTAAATTTAGCAAGCCTTGTATTCGACGTTTTTTTATCGGCTAATCTAAAAAATGGAATTTTACTTAAAACTAAATAGCAAAAAGTATATATATTGCAGAACGGTGGCAATATGAAAAGTTGGGCATTTTGGAACACCAGAATTTCAATTTTGTTTTGCTGTTTATTTAATGCTGGAATGTTAATGTTTAGCACTTTTTGCCTAATTTTTTTAAATTGCGTGTTAGGCAAAGTTGTTTTTATAATTCATCCAGTTTCTTAACAAGCAAATCGAATGATGGAATTCTGGGCATTTTTCAAATCCGGGTTTACACTTTTTTAGTAATGTTGGGTTTTCCTCTCTGTGATTCTCTGTGTAAAACTCTGTGCAACTCTGTGGTTAATAGAAATATGAAGTTTAACCACAGAGTCATCAGAGAAATAACACAGAGTTACACAGAGGAAAAAGTGTAAACTACTTTTAGTGGTATTTGAAAAATGCCGAATTATCAAGAAACTTATTCAATTTTGATGTTAAAACTGTTTTTAACGAAACACATTTATCAGCATAAAAAAAGGAATGTATAAATTTGCAATAACAATTTACGAAAACTGTAATGAATAATATAGAAAATATAAAAAAGAAACCATCATTAAAGGTCAATCAAATTTATAAAGACATCATTGAATCCATTTCAGGAACCGAAAAAGATTTCACTAAAGGAAGCCTTCGTAAAGCAATTTTTCTGCTTTCGATACCTATGGTGCTCGAAATGATATGGGAATCGCTTTTTGCAATTTCAGATATATATTTTGTTTCGCGCCTCGGTGCTGAGGCAGTAGCGGCAGTTGGCATAACCGAATCCCTTATTACAATAGTGTATTCAATTGGCATTGGCCTGAGCATGGCAACCACAGCATTGGTGAGCCGCCGCATTGGTGAGAAAAAGCCTGAAGAAGCTGCAAAAACTGCATTTCACGGAATTTTATCCGGAATAATTGCATCGCTTGTTATAGCAATACCGGGAGCCATTTTTGCCCCCGAATTGTTAAATCTAATGGGTGCATCAAAACAAATTGTTGATGAGCTTTCGGGCTATACTTCAATAATGCTGGGCGGTAATGTAGTAATTATGCTGCTCTTTATTATTAATGCTGTATTCCGAAGTTCGGGCGATGCTGCAATTTCTATGAGGGTTTTGATGATAGCCAATATCATCAATATAATTCTCGATCCGTGTTTAATTTTTGGCATAGGGCCATTCCCCGAATTGGGCATCGAAGGAGCGGCTATTGCAACAAACATAGGTCGTGGGCTGGCAGTAAGTTACCAATTTTATTTGCTGTTTTCAGGCAAAAGCAAACGTATTACATTACGCAAAGAGCATTGTGTGCCGAATTTCAGATTAATGAAAAAGTTGATAAAAGTATCGTTGGGCGGAATTGGACAAATATTAATTGCTACAACGAGTTGGATTGGCCTGGTGCGCATAATTTCTGTATTTGGCAGCGAAGCTATTGCCGGTTATACTATTGGCATAAGGATTATAGTATTTTCAATTTTACCTTCGATGGGAATAAGTAATGCTACAGCTACACTGGTTGGGCAAAACCTCGGTGCAAAAAAACCGGACAGGGCGGAGCAATCAGTTTGGTTAACAGGAAAAATCAACATGTTGCTACTTGGAGCAATAAGTGTAATATTTATTAATTTCCCAAGCATATTTGTTCGATTTTTTACTTCCGAACCAAGCGTGGTACAAAGTGCCTCAATGTGTTTGCGAATAGTAAGTATAGGGTTTTTGGCCTATGGTTTTGGAATGGTATTGATTAATTCCTTTAATGGTGCCGGCGATACCAAAACTCCAACCATAATCAATATTCTTTGTTTTTGGTTGATAGAAATACCATTAGCATATATCCTTGCAATTTATTTTGATATAGGAGAAAATGGTGTATTCTATTCCATTGTTACGGCAGAAACCATTATGACAATAATTGCTTTTGTTTTATTCAAACAGGGCAAGTGGAAATTAAATCAAGTGTAAGCAAAACAGGAAATAGGCACTAATTATATGATGGCTATTTCCTTATTTTGAATTTATTGAATAAAACCCAAAGGTATAAAGATTTCAATTTCTACTTCCGATTTTCCGTCTTTAAACACTAATCTTTAATGCAGCGAACAGAATACCCGCCACTCTTATAGCCTAAAGTAAGATGTAAAAATTTATGTGATGAGTCTTCTAAGCCCCAACCCCAGGCAAGTGTTGAATTAAATTCGGTTGCGGCCCACCAATTACTGCTTACGTCAATATCTGTATAAGTTCCGCTATATGCACGGTAGCCACCCGAAAGTCCGTTAAAGAAATAATCGTCGGTGCCATTACCAGATCCCCAACCGGTTGTGGATTTTAGATGTTTGCCAACTTTTTTCCATGCATCACTTGTAAAGGAGTATCCATTAGTCATCCCTCCATGGGCATTGGCAATATATTCACCCAGTTCGTCCCATTCTACATCGCCGGGCAAGTGCCAGCCTGTAGGGCATATTCCATTTGTTTCGCTTGGGTTGGCCGTGCTTGATGTGTCGCCGTTCATGGCAGCAGCCCAATTGTACAAAAAGCCATAGTTTGCTATGTTGCTCGAATCATTTCCATAGTAACAATAGCCCGGATCGTTTATAGTAAGGCTTGTCCATATCGAATAGCTTGCTGCCACAGGAATTTCTGTACCATCTGAGAAATGTGTGGTTTTAAGGTTTTCTGCCATCCAGCATTGCCCGTTAATATTTGTTGTAGAATAAATATTCCCATCAAAATCATGAACCTCGGAAGGGCATCCACTCACAGGCTCCATCGAAAAAATAATATCGCTTGTTTGAATTGGGGCAGTACTTAAAGTGTCATTCAAATAATTAAAAGCATAAGCAACAATTTGAAGCATATCGCCAGGTGTAAATTCAAATCCATCGGCAAACAAAGTGTTTTTAAGATTTGCTGAGGAGTAAGCGGCATCCTGACTATTTGGCTTATTATAATTTATTGTGTTGGCCGATTGCTTGTTACCAAAGTTGAGTAGTTTTACCGATGCCGAATAATTTTTGTTGCTTAATATACAATGGTGAATGCCGGATTGGCTTAAAGAAATGTGAAACGAATGTTTGCCAGTTTTTAATTCTTTGCTGATTAATTTTTCTAATTGCCCCAGTGGGTTGTAAACAGCAATATTGTAAACTCCATTTTCAGGCACTTCGGCTTCGATAGTTACATCAGACACAAGAGGGTTTGGGAAAGCATACAATTTATGTTGATTGTTTACTGCTGATGTTAAAAGATTATCAATTCCTAAAAATGAAAACATAATATGAGGGCTGGCATCGTATAGGGTAGTGTCGCAACCCGCAGTTGTATTTTCAATATAAAGACTGTCTAATGCTATAAAACCGGAGGTAATAATATGTTCGGCAGAAAAGTTCAGGGTCAGGTTATCCTTTTGAGCTATTGCAGCTTGACTGATAAGAAGAATGAAAATCCCTGCGAAAAACACTTGTATTTTTTTTTTCATGTCTATAAATTTTATTGTTTGTAAAATCAGAATTATTATTAGTGGCATAAAAATACTGAAATTTTTGGACTATTACTATTTAGATATTCAACAAATATTTAAATCTTGATAAAATTGAAATGTA
>JAYENH010000185.1:0-4352 GCA_034721995.1 Bacteroidota bacterium | reverse complement strand
TTAAAGCTCCGGTAGGAGCGACATATTGGGCAAAGTCGAATCTTATTGGCAAGAGAACCAGGACTGACATGACCTGCTATTCTTAAATTCACGAATAAAAAGTGTAAACTGAGAAATGAAAAATCCCAAATCTTTTCATGTAAAAACAGAACAATACAATACTAATTTCAACCTTGATTATTCATGATTTTTATAATTGACTTGATTATGAATTAATGAGGCTAAAAAACGGATCGGATATGTTGTTGTTCGGTAGTTATTGGCAATTGGAAATTTTCTGTGCCCCGTGCAAGCACTTTTTTGCGGTGGCAGGGATAAAAAGCAGTACGGGCAGTTCAACTTCAAAAGTCTTAAAGACTTTTGAAGTTTTCCCTGTTGTACCGGAGAGCCGCAGTTGACAACTCATCCGATGACTTCAAGTTATCGGATGAGTATCAACTAATTCGGGGGATAGGTCAGTGTGTCGGTTTGTAGCATTCTAATTTGATACCCCTCGCCGGGTTTCATGAATCCAATGGTGTTGACACCATATTGTGGCCAATATAAATTACCATGTTCATCTTTCACGATTATTATATCATTTACAATTGATGAAAATATGTCATCAATTTCACCAGGAGTATCTCTTAAATATCCTAAAATACTCCATCCTTGAGGTAAGTATATTGTAGTTGTCTCAGGCTTAATTTGAACACCAGTTACAATAATGTATGATTCTGCATTCATGTTTACCTGATAATCTTTACCAATGTCCATGTTGTGTCAACCATGGGGTAAAAATACAAATCATTTTCAAATCTTTCCGTTGTTTCGCCGTTGACCGGAAACGCTGTCAGGACCTGTGGACACCGACAGGTTTTCCTACCTCTTCACCACCTTATACACCACAGTACTTTCCCCCTTGTACAATTGCAAATAGTACGTGCCGGAGGCAAGGTGGGCAATGTTCATTTTATGAGGAAAACCTACTGGCTCTTCTTTTTGAATTACCGATGCATTGCTGTTGAACAAGCGGATTTCCATATTCTCGAATGCAGCAATGTTTGGGCTGCTTATTTGTATGAAATCCTGTGCCGGGTTGGGGTAGACGGTTATCTGCATTTTTTCCGCTTCGGCAATTGTAAGACAGTCGATAACCACAAACTGGAGGGTATCGCTGTTGGAGCAGCCAGTGGTGGTGTCGGTGTACATATAGGTAAGCTCGTGTGTTCCGGTATCAGCTTGTTGCAGGTTTATGTTGGTGGCTGTAATTCCTGCTCCCGAAAACTGACCACCTGTTGGGCTGGCCTGTGGCAGGTCGATGCTTTGGGTTTGGATGCAAAAAGTATCTTGTGAGAATGGAGAAATGTTTACCTCTGGCAGGGCTATTTGTGAGAACTCCAAGCGGATTACACTATCGAGGCCATTGGGGGTTTGTAGTGTGTCGAAGTAAATGCCTGGGGTACTTAGGTTTTGGTTGCCAAATGGGTAACTTTGGTTTGCACAGGCCGAATCCCACTGGTAACTGTGTATGCCCTTGTTCTCGGCGTACATTATGGAATCACCATCATGAGAGCAATATACAATATCGTTGTCGCCATCGTTGTCCAGGTCGCCGGCACAAATTGAGTAGGGGGTTCGTACTGAGTCAACCAATACTTGTACAGATGCAAAAGTGGCATCGCCATTGTTCCTTAACCAGCCAATTGCATGGGCGCCAATCGAGGTTACTACCAAGTCGGGATCGCCATCCAAATCCATATCGGTACTTATAATATCCCATGCACCATTTATAAACACAATGGTTTGTTTGGGTTGAAAGGTGCCATTGCCATTGTTTTCGCACCAGATAATTTTTTGGTCGTAATTTAGGGCAGCTACTATATCCTTGTCTCCGTCCCCATCCAGATCGGGAGTAATAATTGCATAGGCATCTTCGGCCGCATATGTCACAACATTAGACGAAATAAAATTGCCCAGACCATCATTTTCGTACCAGAAGATTTCTTGAAGGAAAGACACTATTACATCGTTGTCCCCGTCACCATCTAAATCTGCTGAAGTAACATCGGTGGCATAATCAGTACTATCAGCTATCACAATTTGGGTGGCGAAATTTCCTGATCCATCATTTTTATACCAGGCAACTTTGTTATCAGAAGAGGAGGCTGATAATACATCTAAATCATTATCACCATCCAGATCAATGGCGTGAACCGACCATGGTGCATCAACAAGAGATGATATGAGTTGTTGTGTACCAAAATTATTCAGACTATCATTCCTAAACCAGACTATCTTATTACCAGTTCGTAATGCTGCTAATATATCCTGATTGCCATCACCGTCTAAGTCTGCTATAAATAATGAATATGGATCAGCAACTTGTTGAGAAATTATTTGAAACGTGTCAAAAACACCGAATCCATTGTTTTTAAACCAAGTTATTTTATCATCAATTGAGGCTGATACAACATCAAGGTCCCCATCGTTGTCCAGGTCTCCAGTGGCCACAAAACGCGGAGATGTTATTGAATAGTTAACTTTTTGTAAAAGGTAGAAACTGCCGGTACTATCGTTTTTGTACACCGCAATTTTGTCGTCAACAAACGAAGATGTAACAATATCCATATCACCGTCATTATCCAAGTCGTTGGCATGTACTCCATGTCCATCTTCAATTCCAGTAGATAATAGTTGCTGGGGGCCAAAATTTTCAAGTCCATCATTTTCGAACCAGGATAATCCATCTTTCGCAATTGATAATACATCCTTATCATTGTCCCCATCAAGATCACATGCAAACACTGAATTAGGATTAGGTGATGCAGATGATATTACCTGCTGCATTGCAAAGTTTCCAAATCCGTTGTTTTCGTACCATGCGATTTTTTTGTCAATCAATGATGATGAAAGTACATCATTATCACCGTCATTATCCAGGTCAATAGAAAATACCGAGGCAGGTCCAATTACCAGCTGTGATATAATTATCTGAGGAGAGAAATTTCCGACACCATCATTGGCATACCAGGTAATTTTATTATCAAAAAGAGAATTGGCAATTATATCCTTATCGTTATCTCCATCCAAATCGGCAGCATATATACAACTTGCAAAATTGTGAGCAGTAGAAATTATTTGTTGTGCACCAAAATTTCCAAGCCCATCGTTTTCGTACCAGGCAATTTTATTATCGACTGATGATGCTGAAAGTACATCATTGTCATTATCCCCATCCAGGTCGGCAGCAAAAACAGATCGGGCTCCTGCGGCTATAGTCGTAATTATCTGCTGTGATCCAAAATTTCCAAGCCCATCGTTTTCGTACCAGGCAATTTTGTCATCATCAACAGAGGCCGAAAGCACATCATTGTCGCCATCGCCATCTAAGTCGCATGAGTAAATCGACCAGACTCCCATGGCATTGCTTGTAATAACATGCTTTTGGCCAAAGGTTCCATCTCCTAAATTTGGGTACCATACCACAATGTTGTACTTCTCTGATGCTGTAATAATATCAGGAAAGCTGTCGGCGTTTAGATCGATTGTAAAAACACATGGAGGATCGTTAACATCACTTACCTTAATTACATGATCGGAAAACTGAATTTGGGAGAAGCAGGTAAAACAGAGAATGTTATTTATTAGGAAAAACAAGAAAAGTTTTTTCATTTTGTATAATTTTAGTCCACAATACGTAGAGTGGTAATAAAAGATTTGATTTTATTTTTAGTGTTCATAGTTTCGTTTTTTATATTATTGTCATTTGTTGTTAATGAGAAAGATTATACAATCCCACATAAAATCTAATAGACATCGGATCGTGTGGAAAACATGTTAGGATTTAAAGATATATATGTGTCGGGAACCTAATTTTAAGAAATGAATTCCCAAAAAGCTTTTCAGCAAACGAAAATGAATATTCGGGAAAGGTGTTAATTCGAGACAGAGGCTTGCTGCTTTTAGGCAAAAATTAGCTGCTCTCTCTCTCTCTCTCTCTCTCCAAACACTGGGATTGGCGTAGTACATGGTAGTATTTTGCTTAATTGAAACATGTATATTTTATAAAATCTCATTTTTCAAATATAGCAAATATTTCTATATCAGAAAAATAATGTGATAATAATTTAAAAAAAGATGCAATAATTGATGAAATTATATGGTGTAAGAAAGTTTGGGATTTTTCATTTCTCAGTTTAAACTTTTTATTCGTGAATTTAAGAATAGGCGGTCATGTCAGTCTTGGTTCTCTTGCCAATAAGATTCGACTTTGCCCAATATGTCGCTCCTACCGGAGCTTTAAAATGTTTCGCCAATTACTTCTATAAATATCTGACTCCTACGGAGTCGTGCTTTGTTTGATGTATGAT
>JAYENH010000184.1:0-4361 GCA_034721995.1 Bacteroidota bacterium | reverse complement strand
TGGTTGATCAGGATAATTAATCCGTCCAACGTAATTATGAGAGCCTCTGGCAAGATAAATTTTATAATCAGGACCTAAAAGCAGAGCCTTGCCAGCGTAGCTGGACAAGGTCGCAACTATTACTTCAGAGGCTTGAATAGCACTTGCAGTAGGTAAACTTATATCCCATTGCCTTAACTGGTTACCCCATCGTTCGGAACCATATAAATACTGCCCGGTGGCCGAGAATTCCACACCGTAACAATCGTCGTAATTTGCTCCGGTTAAAGGAATATAGTTCATTACCTGCCCGGTTGTTGAGTTAAAGTCGAATAGTTCGTACATATTCATACCTTCGATAGCAGCAACCATCCGGCTACCATCCTGCGAAAACTTCATATATCCCCTGGTATTGGCTGAAACTCCTGAGATAAATGATCCTATTGATGAAATCACCGGTATGGCAATTACTCCCGTAGAAGTAACGAGGTAGGAATAAAAGTTTGCAGAATTGAAGGGATGACAAACCACCCAGATGTTTACACCGTTTGAATGCCGGACAGCATTCAATTTTTCTGTAGCCCAGGATATTAATAGAACATTTTTTTCTGCAAGGTCGATATCACCTAAACCACTATTCATTGTCATATCGACTCTCGAATAAGAAATCCCATCTGCTCCCAGGTTGGCATCTGCGGTAAATATGTAATATGAGGTTGTAGATAGAGGCTTGGGGATAATTAATGCACTTTGAGTAGATGAAGGGCTACCCTGTAAACTACCTCCCGGGGAACCTGACATACTGTTAGACATTATCATCCAGTTGGCATTCCAGACAAATGTACCATCGGTGTAGAAAATCATGTTGCAATTCGCATCCGATACCATGGCATAACCTTCGCCCCCGCCCATAGAACCTGCCGTGTAAAGCGGATCGCCATTGGCTTGTGGCGTACACCAGTTTAAACTACCCGCACTAAAATACCAGAAGTTTCCGGAGTTTTGTGCATTAATAGTTTCGAATCCAAAAAGGACCAATAGGATAATCAAGGTAAAATTTTTCATATCATAAATATTTAAAAAATTAGGTATATTTTTATTTATTTTGATTCATTCCTTTTATACCACCTCAGACAACAAAATCTGAAAAGGTTGCACGGAAAAGAAAAAAGTCGGTAGTTTTCTTTAACAAGTTTTAGGGTTATTACGCAGCTATTACACAGAGAAACGCTAAGGCTCGCAAAGAAAATCTCAGCGAACCTTTGCGACATCTTTGCGACACTTAGCGTAACAGCTTTTGGGCCTATTGCGCGAAGAGCCCCAAAGAAAGGAAAAAGGCAAAAGGGGAGAGACGAGGGGAAGATAAAAAGACTATCATAATAACAGAAAAGTCAAACTGTTGATTGTCAGCAAACAATAGCGTGGACTTTTTCGTTATCCACTTGGCTATATCGCACCCAAATGGAGGACTGTGAAATAAAAAACACCCCGTCATCCAAAAAAAAACAAAAAGACAATATTATAACCCCGGAACAAATCGTTTAAAACAAAAATACACTCCGGGTTATGAATCGATTTTTAAGGATATTGTTTATTGTTATGTTTTTGCTTTTTTTGCTTGCATGTAAGAAAGAAGAAAACAAAAGAGCCTCTATTATAAATATCAACTGCACAGGTTCGAGTATAGATACTTTGGCAATATGGTTCTCTTTTGGCCAGGCCGACAGATTATGTTATTATGGCATTGAAGACAATGATACAACCCCCAAAGAAATTTTAATCAATACTTCTGCTGAAATATATTACAATATCTATATTGATTCAACAAAATATCGTGCAAAGATTTTTTGCGGATGTGGTATCCCGGCAACAAGCGTAGAAAAACTATGGGGCCGTTACATATTATATATTTTAGAATTCGATTCGGTCAATAATTATTATCCTATTGCTTTCAATAGAGAATCGGGATGTAAATTGTAATAAATAAAAAGGTAGGCTTCAAAAATTTTGAAGACTTTTGAAGTTAAAGAGGTGAAGAGGTTTCCTTACTACCCTGCCTGTACTTTGCATGATGTTTTTAATCTCATTAATTCATAATCAAGGTTAAACAGATTAATATTTTTCTTTGCAGTTTTGTAGCTTTGCATGATATTAAAATCAGATGAAAAAAACGTAACAATTTGCAAATTAATGAGTAAAAAAGCCTGGTATCATTTTACATAAAAAGTTTATTATGTGCGGAATAGTTGGAATAATCAACAAACAAAACAATAGCCCATCCTACGAGATACTTCATAAAATGGCACAAACCATAGCCCACCGGGGGCCGGATGATGAAGGGCATTTCATCGAAAAAGGAGTAGGGTTTTATCATAAGCGATTATCAATTATCGATCTTAAAACCGGCCGGCAGCCAATGTCGATCGAAGGCTACACAATTGTTTTTAATGGCGAAATATATAATTACATTGAGTTGCGCGAACAATTAACGGCAAAAGGATATAGGTTTAAAACAAGCAGCGATACCGAAGTTATCCTCCGCATGTACGAAGAATACGGCCCCGAATGTGTTCACAGCCTTAATGGCATGTTCGCCTTTTTGATTTATGATAAAGCACGAAACAGGATAGTTGCCGCACGCGATCATTTTGGTATTAAACCTCTTTATTTTTATTCCGATAATGACTGTTATCTGTTTGCATCGGAAATTAAAGCCCTTCTAGCGCACCCGAAAGTTGAAGCAAAAGCAAGCACGAAAAATCTTTACGAATATCTCACATTTCAGTTTATACTGGGAGAAAATACTTTGTTCGAAAACATTTATAAACTAAACCCCGGACATTACATCACTATTGATTTACATACACTTGAGAAACGGGAAGTAAAATATTGGGAGCCCGATTTTTCTATCGACAGGTTTCATACTGCCGAATATTTTAAATACGAATTACGGAAATTATTGCAGAATACCGTTGCAATGCAAATGCGGAGCGATGTCCCTGTTGGGACTTACCTTAGTGGCGGCTTCGATTCGAGCCTTGTAACTATGCTATCCTCTAAACTGACCGACAATCCAATTTCAACATTTACCGGAGCGTTTAAAGAAGGCCCCGAATTCGACGAGACAGAGTATTCGCGGGCAGTAGTCGAAAAGGCCAATGCAAAAGCTTTCGAGATATATCCTACCGAAAACGATTTTATCGAAAATCTGCCAAAACTCATCTATCATCTCGACGAGCCTGTTGCCGGGCCCGGGGTTTTTCCTCAATACATGGTTTCAAAACTGGCATCCGAAAATGTTACCGTTGTGCTTGGCGGACAGGGAGGCGACGAAATTTTTGGCGGATATGCCCGCTACATGGTAACCTATCTCGAAGCAGCAATAAAAGGCAGCATAATGGAAACCACCGACGAAGGCGAACATATTGTTTCGTTAAATACAATACTTCCGAATTTGCCTTCATTAAAAAGCTATATGCCTATGCTGAAAAACTTTATGAGCACCGAAGCTTTTGGCTCAATGGACAGGCGGTATTTCAACATAATTGACCGAATGCACGGGAATGGTGATTTCTTTGCCCGGGAGTTTAAAGCCAGTTATAATCCAGAGAGTGTTTTTAATAAGTTCAGTTCGTTTTTTAACAATCCCAACACAAAATCATACTATAATAAAATGACCCATTTCGATATGTTTGGGAGTTTGCCGGCCCTGCTGCAGGTCGAAGACCGCGTAAGCATGGCAGCTTCTATCGAATCGAGGGTCCCATTGCTGGATAAGCGGATTGTTGATTTGGTTGCAGGAATGCCACCGGCAATGAAATTTAAAGGGGGCGAGTTGAAATATTTTCTTAAAAAAGCAGTAGGCGATATGTTGCCCGAAAAAATCCTCAACCGAAAAGATAAAATGGGATTTCCCGTTCCCTTGCATTTATGGGCAAAAAACGGGGCACACGATTTTATTTCCGATATTTTATTGTCGAAGAAAAGTAGGGAACGCGGAATTTTTAACTGCGAAAATGTTGAGAAAATAATAAATTCGGAAAGGCCATTTGGCCGCCAGCTCTGGGGAATGTTGAGCCTTGAGCTTTGGTTTAACACTTTTATCGACAAGTAGTTTGAAAAAGATTGATGAAAACACTTGAACAATATTAAACAATAGATTAATATATAGCCCCAAAGGGGTGTTATCATTAGCATAGGGTGTAGCCCTATGTAATAGGATAAAATAGAATAGAAAACGAAAATACAGGTAGCCCCAAAGGGGTGTTATCATTAGCATAGGGTGTAGCCCTATGTAATAGGATAAAATAGAATAGAAAACGAAAATACAGGTAGCCCCAACGGGGTGTTATCATTAGCATAGGGTATAGCCCTATGTATAC
>JAYENH010000183.1:0-4369 GCA_034721995.1 Bacteroidota bacterium | reverse complement strand
CAGATTTACACTGATTTTTAAAGCACACTTGAAATTATTGATACATTTTCAAGTATAGTTAAAAACATGGAGGTACTTTAAATATTTTCAGGTACACTTGAAAATACTTATATCTAAAAATTCCAAAACCATTTCTACTCTCGCCCTTTCGCTCTCTCGCCCTCTCGTCCTCTCGCTCTCTCACTTTTTTCTCAACTCCCTTTTTGCTTTTCTTACCGATATTTTTTCGCCATCTTTAAAAGCAACAAGGAAAGCATCAGGTACTTTTTTCTTAATTTCTTTATAATAGTTGTAGATTTTATCATAATCATTTTCGTGACCTACAACATATTTAAAAAGGCCATTAATTTGGCATTCCTGCACGTTTTCTAATCCTTGAAAGTTCTTCGGATCAATATCAATTTGATTTTTTGAAGATGCAATTTGTACTTTAAAAACAATGCCCTTATTATCTATTTCCTGGTTTAATAAAACAGGATTAGGTTTTTGGGCCTGGATGATAGAATCGAGTTTTTGTAATTCTTCGGATGAAATGGTTTTGGCCGATATTTCGTTTTTATAATCGCGGAAAGCCCTGTAAATCCCGGAGGCAATCAAATCCTGGCCATACTCGGTATTTAGAAATTTTTCTTCGGCAGGGTTGGTCAAAAAGCCTGTTTCGATCAATACACTGGGCATGGTGGTTTGCCATAGTACAACAAATCCTGCCTGTTTTACACCACGGCTTTTCCGCATTGCCCGGTTCGCGAATTGCTCTTGTATTTTAGCAGCAAACAAAAGGCTTAGCTCAAGATATGTGTTTTGTTCGAGCGAAATACGAATATACGATTCGGGCGAATTGGGATCGAAACCTGCATATTTCGATTTATAATCATCTTCCTTCATTATTACTGCATTCTCGCGTTTGGCTACAGCCAGACTCTCCTTGTTCTTATGAAGCCCCATCACAAAGGTCGAAGTGCCGTACACTTGCTTCTGTTTTACTCCATCAACATGGATTGACATAAACAGATCGGCTTTATTGTTATTGGCAATTGCAGTGCGTTCGTGCAATTCGGGAAACACATCGCTTGTGCGGGTGTAAATTACTTTAACATCTTTCAGGTTATCTTCGATGTACTTACCAACTTTTAGGGCAATGCTGAGGGCAATATCTTTTTCTTTTGAATATTTTCCATTAGTACCCGGATCGCGTCCACCATGTCCTGCATCAATTACCACAATAAATTTATCATTGTTATGTGTAAAGGGATGCGAAAAACTAATAAGTAATATTGCAATGGGTACAAGAAAGAAAAAGAAACCACGTTTTGTTATGGATTTGATAAAAGCATTTTTCATTAATGTGCTTACAGTATTAACAAACGGAGCAAATGTGAAGCTCATATTATACGTATTTGTTGACATTATTTTAATTAGCTTTGAACCCGGTATTTCCGAGAGAAAAGTCGGGGTTAAAAGCCTGACAGGTAATAATTTCCTGTAGCCTAAAACGCTACTTCTCTCCTGAATAACAGAATTAAGGCAAAAATAGTATATAAAAATTGATCTTAAAATTACTTACAAGAGTTTTTATTATTCTGGCATTATTTAGCATGTCGAAAACTGCTATGCCTGCCCTTTACTGCCCAATATCCGATACTATTTTGCAGGCTAAAACTGTTGTCGATACTATACCATATAGCGATACCCTTATACCTGACAGTACTATTTCCCAACATTTTAAGAAAAGAGAAAAGGCCAAAACAGAATATAAAGCACCATTGGAAGATGAGGTAAAATACAATGCCAACGATTCGATGCCATTCGATATTGAAAATCAAAAGATGTATTTATATGGTAATGGTAAAATTACTTATCAGGATATTGAGTTGACTGCCGATTTTATTGAGATTGATATGGCAACAAATACTGTTTATGCTACCGGTGTTACCGATAGTTTAGGCAAAAAAATTGGGCGTCCTGTTTTTGTGCAGGGCGACGAGAAATTCCAGGCAGATACCATGTATTATAATTTTAACACAAAAAAGGGTTTCATTAAAAAACTAATTACCGAAGAAGAGGGAGGCTTTTTGCATAGTGAAACAACAAAACGAATGGCCGACGAAACTATTTGTATTAAAGACGGAAAATATACTACCTGCGATTTGGAGCACCCTCATTTTTACATTCATCTTTCGAAAGCAAAAGTTATCCCTAACGACAAAATCGTATCGGGGCCGGCAAACCTTGTAATTGCCGACATCCCGACCCCACTCGGCATTCCTTTTGGATTTTTCCCTAATCAGCAAAAATATACTTCGGGTATTTTATTTCCCGAATATGGCGAAGAAAAAAACAGGGGTTTCTTTTTGCGTAATGGCGGTTATTATCTTGCTATCAGCGATTATTTCGATTTGGCAATTCGTGGCGATATTTATACGAAAGGAACCTGGGGCACAAAACTCCATACCAATTATAAAAAACGATATCGCTACAAAGGTGGCCTCGATCTTAAATATTACAGTAATGTAGTTGGCGAAAAGGGACTTCCGAATTTCTCGAAAAATAAAGATTTTTCTATTCTTTGGAATCATTCTCAGGATTCGAAAGCCAATCCGAGCAGTTCGTTTTCGGCCAATGTAAACATAAGCTCTACAAGCTACGATGCAAACCAAACCTATAGTTCAGAAAGTTATCTTAACAACACAAAATCGTCGAGTATTTCGTACAGCAAGCGATGGGGCAAGGATATTAACTTGTCGGCAAACTTCAGGCATTCGCAAAACAGCCGTAACAAAAGCGTTAGCCTTACCTTGCCCAGCATGACTTTTAATGTGGCCCGACAATATCCCTTCAGGAAAAAAAATAAAGTTGGCGATATGAAATGGTACGAAAATATAGAGTTAAAATATAATGCCAAACTCGAAAACCAGATTAATGCCGGCGACTCGGTAATTTTTACCCGCGATGCCCTCGACTACCTTAAAAATGGTTTCCAGCACGACATACCTGTTTCGGCCAGCTTTAAATTCTGGAAATTTTTTAATCTCACCCCATCGCTAAAATATACCGGACGGCTTTATTCAAAATCGATAAGAAAAAGCTGGGACGAAACAATAATGAATTCCGATTCCTCTTTTGGTGCTGTAAACATTGATACTATAAATACCTTTAGTTATGCCAACGATTTTGCCCCAAACGCAAGCCTGTCAATAAATCCTACAATTTACGGAATGTTCCAATTTAAAAAGGGCAGGATAAAAGCATTCAGGCATGTACTTTCGCCATCACTCAGTTTTAATTACAAACCTGACATGGGTGCCGACAACCCTGATATTTGGAAACTAACACCGCTTGGCCCCGATAGTGTTGATGTAAACAAAACATATTCTATTTATGAGGGTTCGTTGTACGGATCGCCACGAAGCAAGAAAAAATCCGGGGTGTTTAGTTTTGGTCTTGGAAATAATATAGAGATGAAAATGAAAAGTCGCAACGATACCATTGACAAGGATGTGAAAATAAAAATATTAGAAAGTCTTAGGTTTTCGAGCGGCTACGATATTTATCGCGAAAATAACAAACTCAACAATATTTCGATTACAGGGCGCACAACATTATTTAAAAACCTTAGCCTGAATTTTGGTGGAACCGTTGACCCGTATACTTTAGATTCGATAAACAAGCGTACAAACTCTTTCGAACTTAAAGAGAACAAACGCATTGGACGTTTAACAGCAGCAAATTTTTCTACCGGATATGCCTTTAAGCCAAAAGGGACAAAAGAAAAATCGGCTGAAGAAGAAGGCATAATTGGCGATTACAGACGTGATTATGTCGATTTTAACGTACCCTGGAGTATCCGTTTCGATTACACATGGCGTTACTCAAAGCCTGCCGAGGAATCGGTTGTAACACAAACATTTTCGTTTTCGGGCGATCTGAAATTAACCGACAAATGGAAGATTGCATTTTCGTCGGGATACGATATCGATGCAAAAGAATTCACTTATACCTCAATCGATATTTACCGCGACCTGCACTGCTGGGAAGCACGTTTTACATGGATACCTTTCGGTTACCACCAGAGCTATAATTTTCAAATCAATGTAAAATCCACGGTACTAAAAGATTTGAAATGGGCCAAACGAAAAAGCTGGTACGATAATTTTTGATATGATTTGCTCTGAGAAAAGTAAAAACAGTTTTTTATTTTGTTACTCAAGTTTCGCACGATACTCTAAAAAACACATTAATAGATATTTATAATTATGTACGAAACATGGGCTGTCATTTTATATCCGGATCAATAAAACTTCTTCGTGAAAGATTTTGTTTTACTACATTTGTAATCAGCAATGAGAAAAGCAGAAAAATATATTTTGAT
>JAYENH010000182.1:0-16686 GCA_034721995.1 Bacteroidota bacterium | reverse complement strand
GCACACAGGACTATTGCCATAGAGCATGAAGATGAAATTTTGATTCTCTTAGCGTTAAAAGCATCAAGTTAAACGATAGATAATGAACACTTAACAGAAATATAAACAGATGAAAATATATTAATCAGCAAACCCCGTTTCCGGGGCTTGCGTAAAAGGGATTTGACCATTTCCCTTTCATTTTTCTACTAACAATTTAACTTTCTAACTTATTTATTAACTAAACTAATAATTATGAAATTCCATTTTCTATTCAACAATCCTAAATGCTCTTGTATATGTTTGGGCAATATGTGAATTACCAATATTATAACCGGCTTTATGATAACTCTTTCGAATAACATGTTTACCCGAACCATTTTCTACTATTACTTTCTCTGTTTGTATATCGGGTTTAATATTTATAGATTCATTACCTGATTTATCTTTTTTTGTTGTATTTGTTTTCGTGTTGATACCATATCCGGCTTTTAACCAACTTACTTTCACTTCTTTATTTGTTGTGCTTTTATTAGTAATATAATTTTGGGCTTGTAATCCCAAAGTCATCATTATTCCTATTATCAGTATCAGGTATTTCATTTTATCAATTTTAATGTTCACTGTTACGTCAGGTTTCAAATAAGGTTTACAAATGTTGATAAAAGATACTTAAACTTACATGAATAAATATTCAGGCTTAGTTTTTATGATGAATGATTGTTTTTTATTGATGAAAAATCAGGAAAGAACTTTAGATTTGCATTTCAATTTCAAAAAAAATAATTAAACTATGAAAAATAAATTACTACTTGCAATTATCATTGTCCAGCTTTTTATCCTACCCGTTTTTTCACAACAAAAAGAATTAAGTCTTGAAGACGCAGTTATTGGCCAATGGCGGCAGTTTTACCCCGATTATATTTCAAATTTGCAATGGCGGGGCAGTTTAGATGATTTCACATATTTAGATGGCGACTCTCTGCTTCAACAAAATGTTGCAAAAAAGGGCATCACAACTTTGCTGACCCTAAACGATATGAATACGGCATTTTATTCCAATGGCCTTGATTCAATAAAACGTTTTCCGCATATCGCATGGATTGATAACAATGTTTTTAGTTTTCGGTTGAAAGGGCAGATATTTCGGTTCAACATGAAAAGTTTGTTGTTAAGTGAGGGTATTATATTTCCTGATGATGGCTCAAATTTCAGCAAAAACAAAAAAGGCGAATACGCATATAATGTAGATGACAACCTGTATTTTCTATCTGATAATGGGAAATCTGTACAAATTAGCAAAGATGGAGGAGATGGTATTGTCTATGGAAAATCTGTACATAGACGTGAATTTGGCATTAGTGGTGGTATTTTTTGGTCGCCCAAAGGGAATCTTCTGGCATTTTACCGAAAAGATGAAACTATGGTAACGAAATATCCTTTGGTAAATATTAATGAGCGTGTTGCCGAATTAGAAAATATTTATTACCCAATGGCCGGAATGACAAGCCATCATGTAACAGTTGGGGTTTATAATCCGGCCGGCAAAAAAACTATTTATCTGAAAACAGGCGAGCCAAAAGAACAATACCTTACAAATATTGCATGGGGACCAAACGAGATATTTATTTATATTGCTGTGTTGAACCGCAAACAAAACCACTTAAAACTAAACAAGTATGATGCAGGCACAGGTGAATTTATTGAAACCCTGTTTGAGGTAAAACATGAGAAATATGTTGAACCGGAACACCCTGCCCTCTTCGTTCCAAAAAAGGATAATGAATTTATTTGGCAAAGCAGGCGTGATGGTTTTAATCATCTTTATCTGTATAGTACAAATGGCGAGGTGATCAAGCAATTGACTATGGGTAAATATGAAGTTACCGATGTACTGGGTTTCGACAAATCAGGCAAGAAATTGTTTTTTAAATCAACACAAATAAGTCCTTTAGAACGCCATGTTTATTTTGTTAATATTTCCAATGGGAAAATTCAAAAACTCACATCCGAAAAAGGCACCCACAGTGCAATATTCAATAAAGATAAAGAGTATTTTATTGACACATGGTCGAGTATGAAAATGCCACGGCAATATGATATTATCTCAAAAAAAGGGAAGCTTATCAGAACACTGAAAACCTCGGCCAATAAACTCGAGGATTATAAACTTGGCGAAATGTCTGTTTTTACTATTAAAGCTGCCGACAATAAAACCGAACTGTTTTGCCGGATGATTAAGCCAATTGACTTTGACGCAAAGAAAAAATATCCTGCGGTGGTTTATGTTTACGGCGGACCTCATGCCCAAATGATTACTGATTCGTGGTTGGGCGGTGCACGAATGTGGCAATATTATATGGCGCAAAAAGGCTATGTTATGTTTACTGTTGATAACAGGGGCTCGGGAAATCGTGGATTAGAATTTGAAAATTGTATCCATCGTCAGGTGGGGAAACATGAAATGGCCGACCAAATGAAGGGAATAGAATATTTAAAATCGCTTGGCTATGTTGATATGGACAGGATTGGGATACATGGTTGGAGCTATGGCGGTTTCATGACCACCTCTTTGATGACCCATCAACCTGACGTTTTTAAAGTTGGTGTTGCAGGTGGCCCTGTTATCGACTGGAAATGGTACGAAATTATGTACGGCGAACGCTACATGGACACACCCGAAGAAAACTCCGAAGGTTACGAAGAATCTTCTCTTATGAATATGGCCGACAAATTGGAAGGGAAATTATTGATTATCCATGGAGCCATCGACCCAACTGTTGTTTGGCAAAATAGTCTCTCGTTCATAAACTCCTGCATAAGTAAGGGCAAGCAAGTCGATTATTTTGTTTACCCACGCCACAAACACAATGTGCGCGGAAACGACAGAATACATTTAATGGAAAAGGTTACCCGCTATTTTGACGATTACCTTTAAAGCTGCGCTTTAATTAGTAACCGCAAAAATCAGTTGTTTTCTTACTGCCACAAATTAGTATATCGCATGTCAATTGCCCTTAAGGCACTAATTAGTTGTGCGTAATTTTAATTACGGATGTATGTCGCAAATAGTATTGAATTTAGAATACTGTAACAATTCTGATCTAATTACTGTATACAGCTTCAATTATATTTCTGAAGGATCAGAATAAAAAATAAGGCGCATCATTATGGAAACAACAGTCAATAATTCCTTACAGTCAGTTAGGCTATTTAATAATGGCTTACATTGTTCGCAAGCAGTACAAGTAGGAAATGGTATTAAAACCGTCGATAAAGTTCTACTAACTAAAATCAGAAATGATATAGAACAACGATATGGACAAGGGAACCTTTGTGGTGCTATGCTTGGAGGTTTAATAGTTTTACACAACAAAGTAAATGGTGCTGGTAATGGCAATGTAAATAGAATCTTCACTCAACGATTACAAAAATCCTTTGTCGATTCTTTCGCTACAAAATGCGATTCGGTTTTTTGCCAGCATCTATTGGGGAGGCACTGCGAAGAATCTAAGCTTAGCGAAATTGAAAACCAGATTGGTTGCAAAGTGAAACAATGTTCTGTTTATGTTCATCGTGCCTGCAAAATGGTTAATGAAATTCTGGAAGAAGATAAAACCCTGTATGACTAAAAATATTTCAATTCCGATCCGGTTTCCGAAATTGATAATTTCACTTTTCTACCCAATATAATAGGAAGATTGCTTTTTTGATGCCCTGCAGGAAAATCAAATGCAACAGGAAAATTATAATCAGATACCGATTCAGCAATTATTTCCCGAGCTGTTTTGCCAAAAGGAACAGTGTTATCGTTCATATCGCTAATTCCGCCAATAAGTAATCCTTTTAATCCTGACAATTTACCGCCAAGTTTAATGTTCATCATCATCCTGTCAATATGGTACAGATATTCGTTTAAATCTTCAATAAACAGTATTTTCCCATCGGTATCTATATCTATGTCGATGCCCCGCATACTGTATAGCATCGAGAGATTTCCACCAGTTATTATACCTTCTGCAATACCTGTCCTGTTCAGTACATTTGACTGAAACGCAATCTCACTAATCTGCCCCTGCAAAGCTGCATTAAGTAAATTAAGCGATTTGCTACTCTCTTTTTCATAAGAAAAGTTTATAGGCATTGTTGCATGTAAACTGCAAATATTTAACACCTTTAACAAATACGAATGCAATACCGTTATATCGCTGTAACCGATTATCCAACAAGGGTTTTTTTTGAAGTTTGAAAAATCAAGATAAGGAAGCAACCTTATTGTTCCATATCCGCCACGGGCGCATAAAATTGCTTTTATGTGTTTGGAGTCGAGCATGTATTGAAGGTCTGAAGCTCGTTCTTTATCGGTACCGGCAAATTGATTGTCGGACGAAAACAAGTGTTTTCCCAATTCTATTTTATAGCCCCAATTTTCGATTATTGAAAAAGAAGCCTGCATTTGTTCTTTGCTGATTTTTCCGGCAGGAGCAACAATGCCAATCGTATCGCCGGGTTTTAAATATGGTGGTATATAATTTATCATGTATATAATTGTTAAATTATTGAATTGTTAATTTGAGAACAGGCATGCTTTGTCTCTACCTTATTCAATCTATAAAACCCACGACCTACGAATCTTTTAGCCCGGAGCCATATAAAAAGGGACACTGGTTTCCCAATATCCCTTTAAATTAAAAAACGAGTTTCGTTTTATTTTCTTTGGGCTGCAACTTCGTCTAATGTTACAGTACCTCCATCGTTGCCCCAGCTATTAAGAATATAATTAACAACATCAGCTACTTCCTGGTCGGTAAGCTCAACCATGGTCATAATTCCACCTGGGAATTCGACACCATTAACAGTAATAGCTTCTTTCGCTCCATACATGGTTTGATGAATAGCCCTGTTCTTGTCGGCTAAAAGATAATCGGCATTTGCCAACGGAGGAAATGCCGGAGCAAGTCCTGCACCATCTTTTTGATGACATGTTACACATGTGCCTTTGCCTGTATAAATAGCTTCGCCGGCAGATAAGTCTAATTCAGGAGCTTGTTCGGCAACAAGCTCTTTTTTAGTTTCTTCTTTCACATCTGCTGAATCATCAGTTTTTTTTGTATCGCTGCCGCCACAAGCAGCAAATAAAACAATACTTAATCCTGTAAGTAGTAAGCTTAATTTTCTCATCTTTAGTATAATTTATGGTTATTAAAAAAATATTTTGATAATGTGCAAATGTAAGAACATTTTTCTAAAATAAAGAGTTCCCTGTTCAGAGTTCCCTCTCAATCGAAACGTATTCGGATTCAAAGTGCAAATAGCAAAGAATACAGATTTTTTCTTTTTCAGTTATTTTCGAATCTCAGCACCTAATTCACGTTCGAGATTACTTGCAAGCTTGCCCATTATTTTGCTGATATATTTCTCGTTAAGGGTTTTTGTAATGTCCTGAATGATAAAACTTACTGCATAGGATTTTTTCCCATCAGGAATGTTTTTTCCCTTATAAACATCGAAAATGCTAACATCGCGGAGTAGCTTTTTTTCAGTTTTATAAGCAATCCTGCTTATATCCGCGAACTTAATATTTTCATCAATTATCATTGCAAGGTCGCGCCGAACTTTCGGATATTTCGGCAATTCGCTAAAGTTAATATTATTAGCTTTTAAGCTTTTTTGCATCGAATCCCAATTAATATCTGCATAATAAACCTCCTGCTCAATCTCAAAAGCCTTCAGCCTATCTGAATTCACCATGCCAAATTCTGCAATTTGCTTATGATTATACAAATACCGTAGTCCTACATTGAAAATATCGTTCGAGAATTCCTCAACCTGTACACTTTTTTCATTAATACCCAGACGCGTAAGAATAAGATGAATATATGATTTCATTTCGAAAAAAGTACTCTCTTTTTCTTGCTGATTCCATGTTTGTTCAAACTTATTTCCCGAAATAAAAATTGCAATATGCTGCTGTTGCGAGTATTTATGAAGCGGATCGTGGTTTTGTTTATCTTCTTTGAAATAGCAATTGCCAAACTCGTAAAGTTTTAAACTGCTATTTTTTCTGTTAATATTATATGCTATTGTTTCTAAGCCACCAAAGAGTAAAGTCTGGCGCATTATATTCAAATCTTTACTAAGCGGATTGAAGATATGGACTAAATTTGAAGCAGGAAAACTTTCCAGATTGTTATAATAATCGGCCTTCGAAAGGGAATTGGTCATTGCCTCGTTAAACCCAATCGACGATAACATATCAGAAATAGTATTCTTTAAGCTATGCCCATCGGGCTTTTTATAATGCGTAATTGTAGAATTTACATGCTTGCTTACCGGTATAAAATTATAACCATAAATGCGCAAAATTTCCTCAACAACATCGGCCTCACGTTGCACATCAACCCGATACGGCGGTACGAGCAATTTTAGCACCTTGTCTTTTTCGGCAGTAATTTCAATATCAAGCGACTTTAATATCTGCTTTACATTGTCGGGTTCAATATGTTTTCCGATTAAACGATCGAGATTATCAAAACTTAGCGAAACCTTAAAGGGTTTAACCGGTTCGGGATATAAATCAACAATATCTGAACTAATTTCGCCCCCTGTTAATTCTGTTATTAACATGGCCGCACGTTTTAATGCGTAAACAGTGATATTTGGATCGGTGCCGCGCTCGAAACGGAACGATGAGTCGGTATTAAGGACATGCCTACGTGCTGTTTTCCTAACAGAGACAGGATTGAAATAAGCACTTTCAAGAAAAATCCCCTTAGTGCTTTTGGTAACACCCGAATCAATGCCGCCAAAAACTCCTGCAATACACATCCCCTTTTCTTTATTGCAAATCATTAAATCTTGTGTCGACAGTTTTCGTTTTTCTTCATCAAGTGTAATAAACTCAGTTCCGTCTGCAAGGGTTTTAACTATTATGGTGTCGCCTTTTACTTTTTCCAAATCGAAAGCATGAAGAGGCTGCCCCAGTTCGTGCATTACAAAATTGGTTATATCAACAACATTGTTAATAGGTTTCAGGCCAATAGCTTTAAGGTGTGTTTGCAGCCATTCGGGCGACTCGTTTACCGAAATATTCGATATGGTAATTCCTGAATAGCGGTGGCAGGCTTCGTTGTTTTCAACAATTACATCAACCGGCCTGGTTTTGTTGTCTATTTTAAATTTGCTTACATCAGGTTTTTGTAGGTTTACTTTATGATCCTGCAATAAATAGGCAGCAACATCGCGGGCCACACCAAAATGCGAAGCCGCATCAATACGGTTAGGGGTAAGGCCAATTTCAAAAATATAATCCTTCTGAATATTGAAATAATCTTTTGCAGCCAGCCCCGGTTTCGCATCGGCATCAAGAACCATAATGCCATCATGCCCTTTGCCAAGTCCCAGTTCATCTTCGGCACAAATCATCCCATGCGATTCTTCGCCACGGATTTTCGATTTTTTTATTCTGAAGTGGCTTTCGTCCGAATAAACTGTTGTGCCAACGGTAGCAACAACCACTTTTTGTCCGGCCTCTACATTTGCTGCACCACAAACGATATTCAACACTTCCCTTTCGCCAATATCTACTGTGGTAAGGCTAAGATTAGTTGCATTCCTGTGTTTCAAACAGGTCTTTACTTCTCCTATAACAAAACCTTCGAGGCCACCTTTAACAGGAGAATACTCCTCCAGCCCCTCCACCTCCAGACCAATGTTAGTAAGCATTTCAGACAGTTTCGATATCGGAATATCTATGTCGATATATTGTTGTAACCAATTGTATGAAATTTTCATTTTAATTCAATATTAATACTGATAATTAATTTTTTACACAGCCTGCAAAATTAAGGATTTTTTATAATTATCATTTTGTAAATTCCCATTTATTGCTCCGACCATACTCTTTCCATAAAAATCTCTCTTTTTATATATTAAGCAACCATGCACATATCCGAACACGTCTCACAAAAAGATAATATTGCAACGCAAGGGCATAAGCACTAAAATCGTGGAAATATTAAACTGAGTTTTGAGCAATTGCAAAAATATTTGATTTTCAATATTTAAAGATGTATATTTCAGGCAATATTATCCTTGAATAATAAAATTCAAATTATGTTGAAATCGAAAAAAGGATATGTTTTAATAATCTTGTTGACGCTTCTTCAACATAGCTTCTTGTTATCACAAACTCCTTGCGTTGTTGATTTAGGAAACGATACCATGATTTGTGTAAACCCAATTACACTTGATGCAACAGCAAATTTTGAAACCTATTTGTGGCAGGACGGAAGCACAAATTCAACCCTTTCTGCAACAAGTCAGGGAATATATTCGGTAACTGTAGAAACCACAGGCCAAACAGTTGTAACAAACGGACATTTCGAGGCGGGAAACGTTGGCTTTATAAGCGCATATATTTATAATGCAACAAGTTTATGGACCGAAGGTACATATTGGGTCGGACCTGATGCTAATACAGTGCACTCAGCCTTTGTCGGAACCGATCATACCCCTGCACCCGGTGTAAATTTTTTAGTCGTCAATGGTTCCTCAACACCCGGCACTATGGTTTGGGGCCAATCTATTACAGTTATCCCAAATACCGATTATAAATTTTCGGCCTGGGTTTGCTCGGTGGTTGCCAGCAGCCCTGCCATTTTACAGTTTTCGATAAATAATATAATGCAGGGGGCAAATTTTACTGCCCCTCCCGCAGTAAATACATGGATCGAATTTTTTATTATATGGAATTCGGGGCCTAATACAACAGCCAACATCAGCATTATAAACCAAAATTCCGCATCATCAGGAAATGATTTTGGCCTCGACGATATATCTTTCCGCCCTGTAATTATTTGTAGCGACAATATTTTAATCAGCCCTAATAATGTATCCGCCAGTGCTGTTGGAATTAATGTAGATTGTTTTGGCGATCCTTCGGGAGGGGCCAGCCTTACTGTTACAGGCGGGTATTCTCCTTATACTTATTTATGGAGCGATAATTCGGTAAACCAAAACCTGGCCAATGTGTTCTCGGGCAGTTATACGGTAACAGTAAGCGATGCTTCCAATTGCGAAACCACCACAAGCGTTATTGTTAACGAACCGGCCACTCCGGTTACTGCATCGTTAGTGTCATCTCCTGTCGATTGTTTTGGAGAAAGCACCGGAGCTATTGATATTACTGCATCGGGGGGGAATTCGCCTTATTCATATCATTGGAGCAATGGCCAAAATATTGAGGATATTATTAACCTGGCAGCCAATGTGTATTATGTTACTGTTACCGACGATCACGGCTGCATATTCGAAGGCGATGCTGAAGTTACCCAACCAGACGAACTGCTTGCAATAATGACAGGAACCGATTTGTCCTGCCATGGCGATACCGATGCTTTTGCTATGGCAACTGTTAGTGGAGGAATGCTCCCATATATTTACAATTGGAGTACGGGAGGATTTACACCCGGATTAACAAATTTAGCAGCGGGAGCTTATTCCGTAACGGTAACTGATGCCAACCAATGCGTTACAAGTGGATCGATTGAGTTTGAGGAGCCGGCTCCTGTTTTGCTATACACTTCGGCTGATCAAACAATTTGCCTGAGCAAGGACGCTAATATCGTAGGGAACACTTTGGGTGGCACAACTCCTTATGAATATAACTGGACACCCGGAGGTTACAACACTGCTTCTATTACTGTTTCTCCAAGTATCTCAACAGAATATTGCCTTTATGTTATTGATGACAATAACTGCCGGAGCAATACGCGCTGTGTTACAGTTTTTGTGAAACCACCGCTCAGTTTTGAGCTGTCATCAAATGAAGATAGTATTTGCAAAGGTGATACAATCATACTATCATCCTATGTTTCGGGAGGCGACGGTGGCCCTTACTTTTTACAATTATATAATGGTCCAATAATACAAACAAACGAAATTGCTATTCCCGAAAACTCACAAAGTTATGTTGTAATAGCCAGCGATGGTTGTGGCACACCAACGCAAGCCGATACTGTGGAAATAACAGTTTTCGATGCCCCACCGGTTAGTTTTCGTTCCGATATTCTTGAAGGCTGCGAGGCTCTTAGCATAAAATTTTTATTGAATATTGAAAATAGCGGGAACACATATTTTTGGGATTTCGACGATGCAGCCAACTTCAATTTTTCAACCGAGCCAAATCCTGTTCATTTATTCCGTAACCCGGGGATATATACTGTATCATTAACAGTTGAAAATGAAATTGGCTGTAAATCTACACATACAGAATCGGGAATGATTACAGTACACCCCAGGCCTCGTTCTATTTTTACACACGAACCCGAAGCTGCTGTAATAAGCGATCCGGTAATATATTTCACAAATCAATCGGAATTGGCCTTTATGTCGCTATGGAATTTTGGCGATGGCGATTCGATTGTTGCCCACCAACCAGCCGAACATTTTTACCACAGTGTTGGAGAGTACCTTGTGTCGCTCATAACCGAGAGCAACCACGGATGTCGCGATACAGCATATCAGCGAATTGTAATCGACAATATCAACACATTTTATGCACCCAATGCAATTCAGCCATTTAGTGGTTACCAGGACAATAGGCATTTCAAGCCCTTAATACTGAACATAAACCCCGATAGCTACGAGTTGTTTATTTACAATCGCTGGGGCGAATTTATCTTTCGTACCAATAATTACGAATTGGGCTGGAATGGCTGGATCGATGGTGAAATAGTAAAACAAGGCAGTTATGTATGGATGGTGAAATACAAAGATATTTTCGGAATTTTTTACCAAAAAACAGGAACAGTAACTGTGGTTTATTAGTTCGCTCGTTCATTGCTATTTTCAATAAAACAAGGCATTAATACAATTGCAATATTTTGTTATGTACATAGAAATTATTTACATTTGTACAGTAAACAAAATAAGCAGATAAAAATGCCAAGGCCACAAATAATATTGACCAACGAAATTAGACAGGGTAAAGAAACTGTGGCTTTGCGCTTCGATTACAACCAAAATACATTATAGCAAAAATAAAAAAGCTAAAAGCAGCACGCTGAGGCCAAAGCTATAAGTTTTGGTATATCGTCCAAGAGTATTTTAACCTGAACAAAGTATTCGTGACCTTAAAACCTGTTGCCAATATTGAATATAAAGGTTTAAACAAAACAAGCCGGGCAGAGCATAAAACAGAAAAAACGCAAAAACAACTGAATGGTACACCCATGTTTCAAAAAAGGAATTACAAAAATTTAAAAACCCGATTGATGACATATTTAACAAAAAACAGACACGAGTTGAAGATATACGCCCAATCTGGGCGTATATATTCAACTCCTCCAGATGACAAAGGAAAAATAGAGTTACATCTTAATATATTTACAAGTTGGGCGTAATGCCAAGCAGACCACAAATCAAGTGCTAAAGTTCAAAAAATAATTTGTAAACTGAAAGAAATTATAGTACTTTTGTTGCTTATAATCTACAATAGTAATTAAATGGTAAATAAAGGATTAATTGATGAATTATTAAAGAATTACAACATTGAAATTGTTGAGAAACATCTTGTTTATTTGTTTATTCAGAATAATAATTTAAATATTCAGGACAGCCCAATTGTTGCTGAATTATTAAATAATTTTAATCCTCAAACAGAAATATTTTTAATATTATCATCTTTAGAAATAAATGAGTTAAAACTATTAGAGAATTATTTAGAACTCCTTATTCCGAAAAATGACCGAAAAATAAACGGAGCGTTTTTTACACCTACATATGTTGTTGATTATATAATAAAAGAAGTTTCTCCAAAAACAAAAGACAAATGTTTAGACCCAAGTTGTGGTTGTGGTGCATTCTTAATTGGACTAACAGAATATTATCAAAAAACCCTAAATAAAAGTGTTAAAGAAACAATTAAAGAGAATATTTACGGTTCTGACATATTAGATTACAATGTAAAACGTGCAAAAATTATATTATCACTTTTTGGACTTTTAAATAATGAAATCATTGAAGAAACTGATTTTAATATTTACCATCAAGATAGTCTAAAAGCGGATTGGAAGGATAACTTTGAAATAATTATTGGAAATCCTCCTTACGTGAAATAACAAGATTTAAGTGATGAAAATCGACTATACTTAATCAACAATTGGAAAACTATTAATAACGGAACTTTCAACCTATATTTTGCATTCTTTGAATTAGGACATAAACTTTTAACTACAAGTGGCAAATTAGGATACATTACACCAAATAATTACTTTACTTCATTGGCAGGTTTATCGCTTCGTCAGTACTTTTTACAAACCAAGTGTTTAACAAAAATTGTTGATTTTAGGCACAAAAAGGTTTTTGATGCTCAGACTTATACAGCAATAACTTTTGCAAATACAAAAGCGAACGGCTCTATTTTATTTGATAAAATTAATGATGAGCAATCGTGTAACGATTTTCTTGTTTCAGCAAATGGCTCACCAAACTATTTGAAGAATCTAAATGTAAAAAAATGGAGATTGCTTAAAACTACTGAGCAGGAAAATGTAAAAATAATTGAGAATATTGGAACACCAATAATAAATTTATTCAATATCGCTGTTGGTATTGCAACATTAAAAGATGAAGTGTTTTTTATAGATTCTGCCTCTGAAAACAATGGATATTTAACAAAGTCAACCGATAAAGGAATATTCTTAATTGAAAAAGAAATTACCAAACCAGTTTATAAAATATCACAATTTAAAAACCAAGAAGATATTGAAAACAATAAGTTAAGGATAATTACTCCTTATCATAAAGATTCTAAAACGGCAATACCTATTTCTGAGAATGAATTAAAATCAAAATACCCTAAATGTTATGAGTATTTACTTTCAGAAAAAGAAAAATTAGAAAGTAGAGATAAAGGAAAAGGTAATTACTCACCTTTTTACGTTTGGGGTAGAACACAAGGAATTACACGATTTGGTAAAAAAATATTAAACCCTACTTTTAGTAAGCATCCAAGATTCTTATTTGTTCCGGAAGAAGATGCGTATTATACTAATGGCTACGGAATTTATTTTGATAAAGATTACTCAAACGAAGCATCTTTATTTGAAGATACTACACACGAAATGTCAAAGGAAAAAAATATTTTAGTCGTTCAGAAAATCTTGAATTCAATAGTGATGGACTATTATATTACAAATACAAGTGTTTCAATTCAAGGTGGGTTTCCCTGTTATCAAAAGAATTTTATTGAAAAATTCACTATTCCCAACTTTGCTAAAGAAGAAATTGAAATTTTAAAGACACTTTCAGAAAAAGAAGAAATAGATGCTTTCTTGATTGAAAAATATCAACTTAGTATTCCTGTGCCAAATCTTGTTTCATAAGTTTTTATCAGTTTTTCTGAAAACTTGCTCCAT
The DNA here is from genome assembly GCA_034721995.1 of Bacteroidota bacterium. GTDB lineage: Bacteria > Bacteroidota > Bacteroidia > Bacteroidales > M50B96 > JAIOYV01. The sequence continues at coordinate 3,286 of JAYENH010000182.1, read as the reverse complement.
TCAAGACCTTCAAATTTTATAGCTGTATCACTTGGCAACAATTCATCTGCAATTAACTCAGCAGTAGAATTATATATTTTTGGCATCTTTTTACTAAAATCAACTATCAGTAAACAAGTAGCTTCGTATTGATAAAAATTCTTTGATATATTATTTCTATTTGTAATTGCCTGAAAAGATTTTATATATTTCTCAACAAGCTTTGGGCTTATTGATTTAAATTTTGATTTCTTGTTGGCAAATTCTGTATCATCATATTCAGGAACTGCAATCATATAAACTTCTCCTAATACCATTTCAGGACACCTTTCGTGTAAGTTTTGTGCTTCAGATATTGTTCTCTCATATAGTGTATCAAAATTTTTCTGAATACTACTTATTTGACTTCTAATATTAATAGTTAATGTCTTTTTTGTAAATTCTTCCCCAAATTCATCTTCTTCCCCATTAAGTAACCTTATTTTTAAAATTTCAACCTTGGCTTCAATATCATTTGGCGTAACACAAACATCTTGGTTTTTTTGTTTTAAAAAACCTGCTAATTTCAATTCAGGAGTTCTTGATTTTAGTGGTGGGTAAATAAGTTTCTTATTCACACCATTTTGAATTAATTGAATTTTAACTGCTTCGTGTATGTTGAGAATAGGTTTTGAAGACCTAATCATTGCTGTTTTTCCTTTATTGCCTCCCATTTTAATTGATTTATCAATTAAAATCTTGAAATTCTTTACTGCTTTATTTATTGTAATCAAATTTGCCATTGTTAAAAAAATCTTTTACTGAAACCTTAAGTGCAATAGCAACTTTTTCAATATTAACAATCGAAATGTTACGCTTACCGTTTTCGACACTTGCTATGTAACTTCTATCTAAGTCTGCGGTATAAGCTAAATCCTTTTGAGACATATTATTTTGCTCTCTTAATTCTTTAATTCGTATTCCAACTTTAGACTTAATTTCCATTTTGCAAAGATTAATGTTTGTTGACTATAAGCCAAAGACTATAAGTAACATTGGGTTTTATAATCATAATATTTAAAACTATATTTGTAAACTTAATTGTTAACAAAGCTCATACGCCCAACAACTAAGCATCGTTTTTGGCGGTAGCCAAATATCCCGATAAAAATACGGGACAAGTTGGGCATAATTTATTCATTATTCGAAACAATTTGTACATTCGTGACTATTACATTTTGTTTTGTTTTGTATGTGGTTAACATGTGTTGCCATAAATATTATTGGCTACCGAACGATAGTGAGGTTTAGTTCAACACCCAATAATAAATTGATTTTGTACATTTGATGCTTTAAAAAAATTACTTGTAATGAACATAAAAGATTTTAAATCGCTTATCCTGCAAGGGATACCGGAAGTTTTGCCGGAAGTAAAAGCTTACGATACAAACATAAACCATGCGCCAAAACGAAAAGAAATCCTTTCGTTGGATGAAAAAAAGCTGGCACTGAAAAATGCTTTGCGCTATTTCGATACCAAACATCACGAGGTGTTGGCCCCTGAATTTGCCAAAGAGCTAAAAGATTTTGGGAGGATTTACATGCAACGTTTCCGGCCCGATTACGAAATTTCGGCGCGGAGCATAAGCGAATATCCATACAAGTCGGTGCAGGCTGCTTCCATTATGTTGATGTTGGGCAACAACCTCGACTATGCAGTGGCTCAGCACCCTCACGAGTTGATTACTTACGGAGGCAATGGGGCGGTATTCCAAAACTGGGCGCAATACCTGCTCACCATGCAATACCTTGCCACCATGACCAACGAGCAAACACTTGCGCTGTATTCGGGCCACCCGATGGGCTTGTTCCCTTCGCATAAAGATGCGCCCCGAGTTGTGGTTACAAACGGGATGGTTGTCCCAAATTATTCGTCGCCAGACCATTGGGAGAAATTCAATGCGCTTGGTGTTTCGCAATATGGTCAAATGACAGCAGGATCGTTTATGTACATTGGCCCGCAGGGCATCGTTCACGGAACAACAATTACCTTGTTAAATGCCGGCCGGAAAATTGGTGCCGACAGCATGGCCGGAAAATTATTTGTTTCGTCGGGCCTGGGAGGCATGTCGGGGGCGCAAGCAAAGGCTGCCGTAATTTCCGGTGCAATTGGGGTTATTGCAGAAATCAATCCCAGGGCCGTTCATACCCGCCATTCGCAAGGATGGGTCGATGAGGTATTTGAAGATTTGGACAAACTGATTGCCCGCATCCGAAAAGCAAAAGAAAATAAAGAGGCTGTTTCGTTGGCCTATCAAGGCAATATTGTCGATTTGTGGGAAAAGTTTGCAGAAGTTGATATGCATGTGGAACTTGGCTCGGATCAGACCTCATTGCATAATCCCTGGGCAGGGGGTTATTATCCTGCCGGAATAAGCTTAGAGGAATCAAACCGCATGATGGCAGAAGAGCCGGAGCTTTTCAAAGAAAAGGTGCAGGAAACATTGCGCCGGCATGTTGCGGCCATCAGCAGGCTTACCGCCAAAGGCATGTACTTTTTCGACTATGGAAATGCCTTTCTCCTGGAAGCAAGCCGTGCCGGTGCCGACATCATGAATGAAAAAGGAAGTTTCAAATATCCATCGTATGTGCAGGACATAATGGGGCCAATGTGTTTCGATTATGGTTTCGGGCCTTTCCGTTGGGTCTGCACTTCGTCGAAACCCGAGGATCTCGACCTGACAGACCGCATTGCCATGGAGGTTTTAGAGGAAATTGCTAAAACCGCGCCTGCTGAAATCACCCGGCAGATGAAGGACAATATCCGCTGGATACGCGAGGCAAAAGAAAACAAACTTGTTGTAGGTTCTCAAGCTCGAATCCTTTATGCCGATTGCGAAGGCCGTACAAAAATAGCCCTGGCATTTAACAAGGCAATCCGCGAAGGAAGGCTTTCTGCCCCGGTAGTACTGGGCCGCGATCACCACGATGTTTCGGGTACCGATTCGCCTTTCCGGGAAACATCGAATATATATGATGGTTCGAGTTTTACTGCCGACATGGCTATCCAGAATGTTATTGGCGATAGTTTCCGCGGTGCTACCTGGGTATCGATCCACAATGGTGGTGGCGTTGGCTGGGGCGAAGTTATCAATGGAGGTTTCGGCATGGTGCTGGATGGTTCGGACGATGCCGACCGTCGCATCGAAATGATGCTCCACTGGGACGTAAATAACGGTATTGCCCGCCGCAGTTGGGCCCGCAACGACGGGGCCATGTTTGCAATAAAACGCGAAATGGAACGCACACCGGAAATTAAAGTTACTGT
>JAYENH010000181.1:0-4379 GCA_034721995.1 Bacteroidota bacterium | reverse complement strand
ACCATTTATGATCTCAACAACTGCCGATGGAGCTGGTGCGGTATATGCTATTGATATTGATGGAGATGGTGATATGGATGTATTGTCTGCTTCGCTAAATGATGATAAAATTGCATGGTATAAGAATGATGGACTTGGTAATTTTGGAATTGAGCAGATTATCACAACATATGCTGATGAAGCCAGATGTGTCTTGTCTATTGATCTGGATAACGATGGGGACAATGATGTAATATCGGCCTCGAGCAACGATAATAAAATTGCATGGTACGAAAATGACGGTGCAGGTATTTTCGGACCAATGCAAATAATTGACACTACATCGATTTGGGTCTACTCAATTAACTCAACCGACCTGGATGGAGATGGGGACAATGACTTAATTGTTGGAGAGTTTGCAAGCAATACAATTGCCTGGTATGCAAACGATGGTTTTGGTAATTTTGGATCAAAACAAGTTATTTCAATTTACTCACTTGGAGTAACGTCAATCTGTGTGATTGACATTGACAATGATAATGACAACGACATAATCGCCGCAACATTATTTGATAACAGAATTTCATATTTCAAGAATGATGGACAAGGTAATTTTAATTATCCAACGATTATTACTACAACATTCGATCAACCTATGGCAATTATTTCTTGTGATATTGATAATGACAGTGATATTGATGTGGCTGCAATATCATATGATGGATATTTAGCTTGGTTCGAGAATGACAGTCTGGGTAATTTTGGATCAATTCAAATAATTACAACCACATTGGCCGGAGGTAAATCTGTTTTTCCTTCCGATATTGATAACGATATTGATATTGATTTAATAACAGTTTCGGTAGGGGATGATAAGATTGCCACCTTCATTAATAATGGAACAGGACTATTCAGCCCTCCCCAAATTGTAACTACTTCGGTTAATATACCCGAGAAGATATTCTGTATTGATTTAGATGGTGATGGCGATAATGATATTATTTCGGCATCATCTGACAGCAAAATTGCCTGGTACAAAAATTATGGGCAAGGATCAATAAAAATACAGCAAGTTATAACCTCCGCTGTGGATAATCCGAGTTCTATATATTCAACTGATTTGGATGGTGATGGTGATAATGATATCATCTCATCATCGGAATATGACGATAAAATTGCCTGGTACGAAAATATCAATGGATACTTTGGGTCTCAACAGATTATCAGCACACTTGCCGATGGGGCAAAGTCGGTCTTTTCTTGCGACCTGGACGGAGATGGAGATAATGATGTGCTTTCGGCATCCTATTTAGACAACAAGATTGCCTGGTACAAAAACGACGGATCCGGCAATTTCGGTACTCAACTAATTATTTCAAACAATGCAACAAGTGCTTGGGATGTGTCTGCTGCAGATTTGGATAATGATGGAGATAATGATGTATTGGCAGCTTTATCAGGAGGTAATATAATCTGTTGGTTTCAAAACGATGGCATTGGAAACTTTGGACCAATGCAAATCATTTCAAATCAATTGATAATTGCAATAAATGTTATTGCATCGGATTTGGATGGTGATGGCGATTTGGATGTGCTTTCGACATCAACCGGTGATGGAAAAATAGCCTGGTACGAGAATATTGGAGGGGGAATCTATGGTGGTCAACAAATAATTTCAATAGTCAATACTCCAAAAGAAGTATATATCCATGATATTGACAAAGATAACGACAATGATGTTTTTGTATCTGTACTTTGGGACAATAAAATTGTTTGGTTCGAAAACGATGGGACAGGCAGTTTCAGTGCAGAAAAGATAATTGCCGATTCAATTGTTAACCCAACAACTGTTTTTGCATCAGACCTTGATAACGACATGGATATTGACTTAATATATAACGAGAAATACTTAGATAAAATTTACTGGGCAGAAAACCTCGGTTATTTAACCTCAGGTTTCGATTCAACTTGCGCAAACCAGCCATACCTATTCGGTAACCAAACCCTAAGCAGCCCGGGCATTTACCACGATACACTGCAAACTCCCTTTGGCCTTGATAGTGTAATACGATTGGAATTTTCGCATATACCTTTACCTGCGGTTACTATTTCGCCTTTTCCGCAGGACACTTTTTGCATACAAACCGAATTTATCGACCTGCCCCAGGCCAGCCCAACAGGTGGCACATACTCCGGCTCCGGCGTTACGGCCACAAACATAAACCTCTACCAGGCAGACACAGGCCTGCACGAAATAAGCTACTGTTACACCGACACAACAACCGGCTGCGCAAACAGCGACACAACGCAACTGTTGATAGTTTTCTGTTTGGATATTGCAGAGGCAGAAAAGATGGGAATATCGGTTTATCCAAACCCTGCCGAAAACTATATTATAGTCGAAGGCCGGAACATTCCTGCATCTGGCACACTCGTAATCCGTTTGTTCGATGTATCGGGAAAAATAGTAAGCAAAGAAAGCCCGGATGGCTTTCCGTATAAAATCGACATTGGCCGTTTAAAAGCGGGCATGTACTTTTTGCAACTTTATACCGGCGAAAAAACCGTGGTTTATAAAGTTGTAAAACGGTAGGGTAAGCTTAGCGAGAGCTTCGCTTTGAGCGAAACCCTCGCTTGCCATTGCCTGGGGCAAATTAATAGCAGATATTTATTATTTAAGAATAGAGGGCAACGAAAAATCAGTTACATGGAAAATTGTAAAACAATAAACGAAAGTATTGAATTTAAAAATTATAAAAATGAAAAGCATTCCTTTTAAATTAACAACCATAACAATATTTCTATTTATTTCTTTAGTAAGCTATAGCCAACCCTCATCCTGGGTGGTATTCCTATCAGGTTCAAACCATACAGTTTTGATACCATCAACTATATCGCTTACATTAAATGGGCAGAACAACGCTTTTCCTGACTTCTGGCTCGGTGCATTTTATACAGATAATAATGGGGATTTTACATGCGCAGGCTACCAGTACTGGGATGGTAATGCAACAGCAATTGCAGTATGGGGCAAAAACGGATATCTTCATCCCGGCTTTAAAACAGGTGAAGAATTTATTTTTAAAATTTTTGCTTTCGATGGGCAGGATAGCATAATTTATGATGCCATATCTTTTTTTATTCAAATAACAGGAACATACCAACTATCTCATTTTAATACATATTCATTAAATGGTATATCTGGTTTGCAATCCTTGATTGCCACTACACAAAAACATCCCGAATCACAGGTGATTGACCTTCCATATAACTGGAGTATTTTTTCAACATATTTAATCCCACTGGAAAATGATATTTCAAATCTGTTAAATCCTGTTATCAATAATCTCATACTTGCAAAGGATGGAAACGGCCAGGTCTACTGGCCATTTTTTGGATTGAACATGATTGGTGATATTGAACCAGGCAAAGGCTATCAGGTAAAAATGGCTGCTGCGGATACGCTCCATGTCGAAGGTTCATTAATAAACCCTGATGTTTTTGAGCTTGAATTACAGGCAGGCTGGGACATAATGGCCTACATACTTACACAGGCAAAACCTATTGAGGATGTTTTATTACCAATTATCAACAATGTTGTAATAGTAAAAGATTACAACGGAAATGTGTACTGGCCGGGCTTCGGATTAAATATGATTGGAAATATGTACCCCGGCCAGGGATACCAAATAAAAACAACAGTAGCCGATACATTAATATTTGGCGAAAGCCGTGATATTGCAGCAATATGCCCACCCACTGTAAGCGATTTTGATGGAAACTTATATAACACAATTTTAATAGGCCACCAGTGCTGGATGGCCGAAAACCTGAAAACAAGTCATTATTCCACCGGCGATTCAATAACTTATATAAACAGTAATTACAATTGGGAAACACTTTCGACCATAGACAAGGCTTATTGCCATTACAATAATTCATCATCTTACGGAAATACTTATGGGGCATTGTACACATGGGCGGCTGCAATGAATGGCGCACCGGCTTCGGGTAGCGGGCTTAACAGGGTTCAGGGCGTATGCCCAGCGGGCTGGTACCTTCCAGCAGAAAGGGATTGGGAAGAACTGGCCGATTATATAAACCTGCAAAATGGCTATTACGAACGCGATATGTGGTTTTGGAAAGGAGTAGGAGGCCATTTAAAATCTACCACAAACTGGTACTACTATGGAATAGGAACCGATGATTATGGTTTTTCAGGCCAGGCAGCCGGAAAACGCGATTACAAGGGACAATTCTCGTTACTAACAGAAAGTGGCTATTGGTGGACAGCAAGCCAAACCAATTCCGATTTGGCACGAGTAAGGAAACTGTTTTACCGCAACGATAATTTTTTCAATTTCGACCACAAAAAAGAAAATGGCTTTAGTGTACGCTGC
>JAYENH010000180.1:0-4385 GCA_034721995.1 Bacteroidota bacterium | reverse complement strand
CAAGAACAGGAAGAAATCCACAAACCGGCAAAGAAATTACTATTCCTGTTCTTGCGTTTCTTACAGTAACAGAAAACGATCCGAAGCCTACTAAAGCTACACGCTCACCACCTTTTAAAGCACCTGATGTTGCACTAATGAAGGCGTCTAAAGCTTTCTTAGTATCAGTTTTTGTTAATCCAGCCTGATCGGCCATTGCATCAATTAATTCTGATTTGTTCATAGTCTAAAATTTAGGATTTAGGAAATATTTACTTTCATCGTTGCACAAAAATATGGGAATTATTAGGTTTTGCAAATAATTTGTCGAAAATAATTTATATTTTTTAATAAATACTTGATAACTGTTAAAAATTCACCTAAAAGTCGCCATATTTGACCCAAATTCAACATTTGTTTTTTTAATTTTATCAAATTTTATTTTCAATACCCTTGCTGTATGGGCAGGAAAAAAGATTTAAAAAGTGTTTGCAGTATTATACAAAAGTACTACTTTTGCCGCCGGAGAAATGGCAGAGTGGTCGAATGCGGCGGTCTTGAAAACCGTTGTCCTTCACGGGACCGGGGGTTCGAATCCCTCTTTCTCCGCAGATGTTAAGACCACAAAAACAAAAAGTCCTGAAATCATTTGATTATCAGGACTTTTTCTTTTTAGAGATTTGATTTTTCAATAATAGGATATTGATGAAATTTGTTTTTTGAGCAGATATTCCATGACATAATTTGCTAATCATCAACTAAACTGTTCTTGCATTGTTTATAATTTCAAATTGATTTTAGATGACAAGAATACTTTTCACTTTTATTTTGCTGATAGCAGGTTTTATGGCTTCGGCACAAATGCAACGGCAAATACTGCTCGAACATTTCACGAATGCCTCATGTGGTTCATGTGCCTTCTTTAATCCCGGTTTACAGGCACTTGTCGATGCCAATTCGCCAAACATTATCGTTTTAAGATATCAGCTTGCTTACCCTGGCTACGATCCTATGAACCTGCATAACCCTGTTGAGATAGCAAACCGCACAAGTTACTATTCGGTTGGTGGTGTGCCAAATGTGATTATGGATGGAAACTATTACAGTGGAAATTTGGTTAATTTTACACAAACTGTTATCGATAATCATATCAACGATTTATCTTTATTCAGTATTGATATTTCTCATGCCCTGTCCACAGGTTCCGACTCGGTTTTAGTGCAAGTTGATATACGCTCACTTCATTCTGTTAGTGGTGCTTTTAGAGCTTTTCTTGTAGTAGTGGAGGATGAAATTAACTTTGCCATTGCACCCGGCACCAACGGTGAAACCCAATTCAAATATGTAATGAAAAAGTTTCTGCCCAACGAGAAAGGTATTGAAATTCCTGTAAATTTTATTTCAGGGCAATCAATTTCATTAAATCAGGCTTGGGCAATGCAAAATGTTTACGACAGCAGCCAAATTGCCGTTGTGGCTTTTGTTCAGGATACTATTACAAAAGAAGTATATCAAACTGCTTATAGTCAGCTGTTGCCACAATTGAGTTATGATGCAGCTTTGTTTTTGTCCGAAAACTTTGAAGCAGAAATATGTGGTAATTCAATATCCCCGATTTTTACCATAAAAAATTTGGGGGCAATTGTCCTTAATTCTCTAAATATTGAATATCAGATAAATAATGGAACGGTGCAAACTTTTACATGGAGTGGTACTCTTTTGGGCCAGCAGCAAGAAGAAATCCAACTGCCTATAATAAATTTTGTGCCACAGTTCACAAACATATTAAACATAAGTGGCTTTTTCAGCAGCCCTGTTATCGACCAAAATATTCTGAATAACAATCTTTCTGCATCGCTTCCGATGGCCGGTGAATCATCTTCGTTGGTTTATTTTGAATTGGAGCCCGATAGTGCCCTTACCGAAATTAGTTGGCAAATTACCAATTACAACAGCGATACTTTATACTTTGGTGGGCCATACCAGAATAATTCTTTGTTGCTGATTACTGAATATTTCGATTTGCCTGAAACTGCTTGTTATACTTTTTCGATTTTCGATTCAGAAGGAAACGGGCTTTCCAATGGAAATGGCCAGGGCTATTATCGTTTAAGCGATATTTTTGGCGATCAGCTTTTTTTTGGCTCTCAGTTTCAGAACAGCAAAAAGCACAAAGTAGAAATTATTGACACAATTGGCAGCCTGCCTCCATGGAATTATTCTGCAAGCAGTATCATACACCATATATTATTGTCCGATAGTATTGAACTAAACCTTCCTGGTTTTTCGTTTGGACCAGGTGATTTTGTTGGTGCATTTTTTCAGGAAAACGGACAATGGCATTGTGGAGGTTATACACATTTTTCGAGTGATAATTCTGTTCTAATTTGCAATGGGGCAGGAGCAGGTATTAGTGGTTTTACGAGCGGGCAGGAATTTGAATTCCGTTTGTGGGATGCATCTCAATCGGATTTTGTAGAAGTAGAAGCAGTGTTTAATCTTCTTGATTTCCCGAACGGAAGCTCCTTTGTTCAGCAAGGTGTAAGTGGTATAACCGGATTTTACTTCATCAACTCGCACACGATAAACCTACCACAGGGTTGGTCATTAATTTCAACCTTCATTAATCCCATACAAACTAATATTGATTCGGTAACCGCTACAATCCAATCGAATGTAATAATCGCAAAAAACGGGATTGGAAATGTTTTCTGGCCGCAGTATGGAGTAAATGCTATTGGAAATATAATAATTGGCCAGGCTTATCAATTTAATATGAATAATCCAGACACGCTAATAATTTATGGAAGTCCTGTTGTGCCCGAACTTGAGACTTTAATGATTCCTGCCGGATGGAGTTTCCTGGGATACCTTCGTCAAAGTCCCGCATCAATAGTAAATATTTTAAGTCCTATTGTATCAGAAATTAAAATTGTTAAAAACGGAATTGGCTTGGTTTATTGGCCTGTATGGAATGTAAATGCTATTGGTAATATGCAGCCGGGCCGGGGTTACCAAATAAATATGAACAGTGCGCAAAACTATTTCTTTCCCCCTAATTAGTAGGCAGTACTCAGTGTACAGTATACAGTATTCAGTAGACTGGCGACTACGGACTGAAAACTGTGGACTGTAAAACTTTGGACTATATTATTTTAATAATTGATTTATTATATATATATTGCCGCATAAGAACAATTGATAACAAACACAAAAAAGATATGTCAGATTATCAGGAAATAATTTTGGAATATACCTTCAATACTTCACCTAAAGTTTTGTATTACCGCCTTAGTAACCCTTCGGGGCTTGCCGAATGGTTTGCCGATGATGTAAATATAAGTGATAATATTTTTACATTTATCTGGGATGGATCGGAAGAGCAGGCCGAACTGATATCGAAAAAAGAAAATGTTTACATTAGGTTTAAATGGTTGGAAGAAGGTAAAGAAAATACTTTTCTTGAATTCAGGATTGTGGTACATGAATTAACCGGCGATGTAGCACTTTTAGTTACCGATTATGTTGAGGAAGACGAAAAAGAAGATACCATTGAGCTTTGGAATACACAGGTGGGAAATCTAAAACATTCGCTGGGTTTGTAAAAACAGTTAAAACATTTAGAATACTTTTTATATATAATAATATGGGTATTGCTTTATCATAATTCTTTTTTGAATCAAAAAATATATCCTATCCATCATCGTTCATCACAAAGTTAATTTGAACAAAACAGGTGAAACGCTTACATATATTTATTCTGAAATCGTTTATAGGTCCTTTAGTGATGACCTTTTTTATTGCACTCTTTATTTTGCTAATGCAATTTTTGTGGAAATGGGTTGACGAGTTGATTGGCAAAGGGCTTGAATGGTACATTATTGGTGAACTGATGACTTATGCTGCCGTTACTCTTATTCCAATGGCATTGCCCCTGGCAATACTTTTATCATCAATAATGACCTTTGGCAACATGGGCGAAAACTATGAATTGGTTGCATTAAAATCGGCTGGGATATCGCTTTTTAGAATAATGTTGCCCTTGATTATCTTTATAGGATTTGTAAGCGTAGGAGCGTTTTATTTTTCGAATTATGTAATGCCATTTACCTATTTAAAAATGAGTGCCCTGCTTTTTGATATAAGGCAGCAATCGCCGGAATTGAGTATTAAGGAAGGAGCTTTTTTCAATGATATTGATGGATATAGCATAAAGGTTGGACAGAAAGATCATAAAACCGGGGTGCTTCGTGATATCATGGTTTACGATCACACTTCGCGCAAAGGCAATATCCATGTTACAGTTGCCGATTCGGGAAATATGAATATGTCGGCTGACGAATTATATTTAGTCCTTGAACTATTTAATGGTTATACATATTTAGATGTTCAGGAAAACGGCAAAC
>JAYENH010000179.1:0-4388 GCA_034721995.1 Bacteroidota bacterium | reverse complement strand
CAGATTTATAAAACTCTGCTAAATAATCCTCCGTTTCTTCAAAAATCGCATGATGTCCGCTAACAAGCATCGAGCCAGTGCTTCCAAATAGATTTACATCATTTTTTTGTCGTATATAGTCTAAAAAAGCATCTTGTAATTCTTTATTAGCAGCTAAGCCTAAATAATCATTTGAATAAAAATCTATAGCACTAGAATCAGAAAGCCGCAAAGCACGAAACAGACCCATTTCTTTTCGATGAGCTAAAATTTCTGTTATATTTTTTGCTGTTTTCATCCTATTTTTAATCCAAGTTTATTAAAAAGCTGCAAATCTTTATCTATATCTGTATTTTCAGTAGTCAATAATTTCTCGCCAGCAAAAACTGCATTAGCACCTGCCATATAACTGAGTGCAAGAGCTTCATCATTCATTTGAACTCTTCCTGCAGCAAGGCAAATTCTAGTTTGCGGCATCAATATTCTTCCCACAGCAATTATACGCAACAATTCCCATATTTCTATCGGAGGCATACTCTCCAACGGTGTTCCGGGTATTGGAACCAAAACATTTATAGGAAAAGTAAAAAGAGCTTTTTCTCTATTCGCTAATACATGAAGCATGTCAATTCTATCGTTTTCACTCTCCCCCATTCCTATAATGCCTCCACTACAACAATTCAATCCTGTTTTCTGAATTCTTTGCAAGGTTTTTAATCGATCAATATAATTTCGAGTAGTGATAATATTAGGGTAAAAACTTTCACTAGTATCTACATTATGATTATATGCCGAAAAACCATTATCCATTAATTTCTTAAGCTGTTCTACAGAAACAAAGCCCAATGTCGCACAAACATCAAGTCCCATTTCTCTTATTTTTCGCCCAGCAGATAATATCGTTTCAAAGTGTTTTCCTTCAGAGACTTCTTTCCACGAAGCACTAATACAAACTCTTGAAGAGCCTTGAGCTTTTGCCTTTTCTGCCTGAGCTAAAATTTCCTTTTCCTTAATATATCCAACTGCTTCAATTTTGCTATTATAACGGCTACTTTGAGCACAATAAGCACAATCTTCGAAACAAGCACCTGTTTTATAAGATATCAAAGTGTTTAAATAAATTTTTCTTTCAGGAAAATACTTACGATGTAATTCTGTTGCTTCTTGTAATAAATCAAGCAGTGGAAGATTAAACAGCTTCTGTACTTGCTCACGTGAAATACGATCGACTTTGTTCATACTTCTCTTATTCTCCGAACTTTTTTAAAACTAATATTAAAATAAAATAATTTCTGAAACAAAAATACAAGCATTTTAATTGTTTAACAAATTTAAATATTTAAAGCTTAAATCACTATCTTTGCTTAGAAATATCAATTGAAAAGCAAAAGAATGAAGTATAGAAAAATAATTTTATTTATAAGCTTAAACATTAGTTTTATTCTTGCTCAGTCTCAACAAATAAATCAATTAGGAATATGGAATAATAATGCAAATTTTGTTTGCAAATATCACCAAGACAGACTTATAACAAGTACAACATCTGGAATTACATTTCTCGATGTATCAGATCCAAGCAACCCGATACCATCTAGTTCACTAGGCAGCCCAAGTTCTTTTCCAACTGCGATAGAAGTAAATGGGGAATATGCATATTTTGGTGGTGGCATGACCGGATATTTTATGATTGCAAATATTTCAAATATTGATTTCCCTGTACAAGCAGGAATCACAAATAATATAACAGGAACAGCATATCAGATTGCAATAAAGGGAGATTATGCTTTTATGCCAACAAGTTGTGACAGCCTTTACTCAATAGACATAAGTAATAAATCAGCCCCTTTTGTTACATCAAAAATCAGTTTAAACGACTTTGCATCAGGGATTGCAATAATGGGAGACTATGCTTTTATTGGAACAGACGGAGGCTTAAAAGTAGTTGACATTTCAGACCCCTTAAGCATGAGCATCAGTAGTAGTTTTGGTGGTGGATATGGAAAGATTTCTGCTGACACGATAAATAACAGATTATTTGTTTCAAAAAACAGTACAGGTTTTGATGTCATAGATATATCAAGTCCAACAAGTCCAATCGGGCTCTTTCAAGGTATAGGAGGAAATTCTATTGACGATTTAATATATAAAGACGATTTTATTTTTCAAATAGGCCCTAATAATGTCAGTGCATTTTACATAAACAGTTCATCATCTATTTACCTATGTTCTTTTGATAGTGCAATATCTTGCCAAGTTAATGCCATAAGTGCTAAAGATTCCATTTTTTATTTATCAACAGTTGACAATGTACACGTGTTGAGCTTAAAATCAACAAATATTGGTATTGAGAACATTAAAAAGCCTACAAGTTTTATTTTTCACCCAAATCCAGCTAATAATATTCTAATAATTGAAAACAAAAACAATTTTTCATACACTAGTCTTAGTGTTTACAATAGTAATGGACAGGTAGTAAAAACAGCTAATTATTTCGCATTAAGCACTTATGAGCTTGACATTTCTGAATTGGATAAAGGGATATACTTCATAAATATTAACAGTATGAATAGTATGCAGCAAGTTAAATTTATTAAAGAATAAACTTGTCAACAATAACATTTTTACAAAATTATTACAAAAAAATCTATTACTTTTGTTTTTTTAAATCATTTATGAAAAAAACTGTATTAATTACTGTCTTTTTGCTCTTTTTCTTTCAAGCTTCACGTGCTCAAGAAATGTGGGGAATTGTAAACAGCAATTATGCAGGCATAAATTCAACATTTATTAATCCTGCTCTTATTTCAGATTCAAAAGTATGGTTAGATATTAATTTAATTACTATTGGAGCATTTGCTGAGAACAACAATCTTTACATACCGCATAAAGAGCTTTATTTTATGGAAATCACATCTCCTGCTGCTGATTTTGGCGATGAAGCTCCCATATTTAAAGATACTTACGACAAGCAACATATGCTAAAGGCCAATGCTAATACTTTAATTGAGTTTCCTTCTGTAATGCTAAACTTAGGTAATCATGGTTTTGGACTAAAAATTTCAGCCAGAGGTTCTGCCAGTCAGCGCGGGATGGAATATCATACAACAAAATTCGTATATGAAGGCATAGACTTCGATCCACAACATAATGAATACTATGAATTAAGAAATTTCAAAACAGCAGGGCTTACTTGGACCGAATTTGCTTTTTCTTATGCCAATGTATTTCGTCAGGTATCTGATGAACATTGGGCTTTTGGTATAACTGTCAAAAAGATTCAAGGCATGGGTGGAGCTTTTGTCAATATTCCTTATGCACACTATATCGTATATGATGATTCAACATTTGCAGCCGAAGAAATGGATGCTGAGATGGGATATGCACTTCCGCTTGATTACAGCAATAATGAATATAATAGTGATTATGGTATTTTCATGGGCAATGGATGGGCTATTGACCTAGGTCTTGTTTTTCAGAAAAAACGCGATGGTAATGGACTAGTTCGTTTTAAACGGGCATGTGAACAAGGTTGGAGTTCTTATAAATATAAAATTGGTATTAGCTTATTAGATTTAGGAAGTGTTAAGCTAAAAGACAATGCATATCAGTTTAATTTTGATAATGCACAAACTTATTGGCCTGGTGTCAACACCTTTGATCCACAAAATATTGAAAGTTTCAGTACAGAGATAAACAGTAGGTTTGATCATTCACAGGATGCAGATGCAAGTAAGATCTCTATTGGTTTACCAACGGCGGCATCAATACAATTTGAATTACACCCTGCCGGGTATTGGTTTTATAATTTTACATTTATCCATCCTACACCTGTTTTCAAAAACAGCATTTATCGACCTACTCAAATAAGTTTTACTCCTAGATACGAAAAAAGACGTTTTGAAATCAGCATTCCTCTTTCACTATACGAATGGAGCAGAGCTCGTTTTGGTGTTGCTGTCAGATTTATGAATCTTACTATTGGTAGTGATTATTTTTCATCATATACCGGTTGGTTTGATTTTTACGGGTCTGATATTTACATAAGCTGGAAAACTAATTTTGCAAAAGGCAAATGTAATCGTGGTGCTTCTCAATTTCATAGAGGAAAGCGTTATTATGGCAAAGCTTGCCCTATATTCTAATTTCCTTTTTATTTACAATACTCATCGTATCTATCAAAAAACATTTTAAAGGAAAAAAGATATAATGAAAAAGATTGTTGCTATCGCTTGAAATGATGCAATCCAAATAATTACATTTGCTAGCATTTTGTTATATTTTTTCACTAGCATCCGAAACTTTTTAAGAATTACCTAAAAATCCTCTGTATCCCAATAAATACGTTGAAAAAGCATGAATTAGCCGGAAAATAAGTCTTTTTCAAAAACAATTTCTGCTTGCTTTATCAG
>JAYENH010000178.1:0-4389 GCA_034721995.1 Bacteroidota bacterium | reverse complement strand
GTAAATGAAATACCCCAGCTTACGGGTGCTTTTATTGACCCCGGGCGAGGCACATTGAAAGTTCCTGATATAAATCCAACAGATTTCCCACAGGTCCTGCCAATATTTTCTGAAGGGGAATATCATATTTATGATTATATGTTTTTCTTTCGCAATCTTCAGGATAATGTAAGTTTGAGAATAAACACATATCTTGCCCGACATTAATTATTTAAAAAAAAACATGAAACAATTATTATTAATTTTATTTCTCGCATCAATCATTACTAATTCTTTTTCGCAAACAAACTGCGATATAATTGAAGAATATCAAAAAATATTCAAGATTAAAAAAAAGCAATATGGCGAACGGGAGTATTTAATGAAATCGGTAAACAAACTCGACAACGATAATTGTTTTTCTGATTTGATCAACAATAATATTCAATACACAGATTATTTGCTAACAAATTTTTCCGACAATTCAAATTATGAAAAATTAATGGCAATAAATGATAGCATTGAACTTCAAAATGAATTTATCAGATCGCTGAAAAACGATAGCACATTCAATAGTGTAATTAAAATTATGACTGATAAAATTGCAAACAAATCCGAATTTATACCTGACACTGTTTCAATGAACGAATTATTAAATATTGCTGTAAAATATTTTTCTATAACAAGGATCAACAAAGAAGGAAATTTTATAGGACAAGTTTGTACTGGAAGAAACAACTTAAAACAAACCGAAAAAATAAGAAAACCACAAATCGAAGCTTTTTGTTTTTCTTCAATCCTGAATAATTATCAAGGCGAGGATTTTAATATGTACAACGAATTTGTAAAAGGAATTAAAGAGCTGTATAAAATTAATTTAGGGATTGATAATGAAGAAAGGCTTTTACGTGCACAGGGAGCGATGTTTATATTGATGAAAAATAATAAAAACCTGAAAGAATTATTGATTTCAGAATTTGAAAAGAAAAAAACTTACTTGCCTTTTGTACTTGAACCACAAAACCAATAAAACTATGAACCCAATTCTAGCATCAATACCAAAACTGAAATTCCTCGACAAGGAAAACTTTTTCCTTTTGGCAGGCCCTTGTGTTGTCGAAGGCGAGGAAATTACTTTGCGAATTGCCGAACGGATAAAGGAGATTACCGAAAAATTACAAATCCCTTTTGTTTTTAAGGCATCGTACAAAAAAGCAAACCGATCGCGCATCGATTCCTTTTCGGGCATTGGCGACGATAAAGCCCTTGCCATCCTTCAAAAGGTAAAACAAAAATTCGATTTGCCCATCGTAACCGATATCCATTCATGCAGCGAAGCGGCCTTTGCAGCCGAAGTAGCCGACATATTGCAAATCCCGGCTTTTCTTTGTCGGCAAACCGAATTGTTGGTTGCAGCGGCAAAAACCGGAAAAGTTGTCAACATAAAAAAAGGACAGTTCCTTGCTGCCGGATCCATGCAGTTTGCGGCCAACAAAGTTATTGATTCGGGCAATCCAAATGTAATGCTCACCGACAGGGGAACCATGTTTGGCTATCAGGATTTGATTGTTGATTACAGAGGGATACCCGAAATGAAAAAAACGGGCCTACCCGTAATATTGGATATTACACATTCCTTACAACAGCCCAATCAGCAATCGGGGGTATCGGGAGGTAATCCCGAAATGATTGAGACCATAGCCAAAGCGGGCATTGTGGTAGGAGTCGATGGTATTTTTCTCGAAACACACCCCGAGCCGCATAATGCAAAATCGGACGGGGCAAATATGTTACATCTTGACAATCTCGAAACTCTTCTCCTGAAATTAAAACAAATTCGAAAATTGATAATTTCATTTTAAGAACGCAACTAATCAAACAAAAACGTCGTTTTGTGTTTTGTATATGAAATTTTGAATACAATTTTTTGCTTTTATTATTTTGAAAAATTGTAGTAGTTTTACGCTCAATGAAAAAAGAACTTAAAATCAATAAAATGAAAAAGAAAATTATCTCGACCAGAACTTTTTTGCTGATAGGAATCCTCGTACTTGGTACTATGATTAGTTGTGAGGACAAGGACACAACTGCCCCAAAAGCTGAACTTGCAGGCCCTAATCCGTATAAAATCACCCTTAACCAACCCTACATAGAATATGGATTTGATTTTATTTATGATAACCGCGACGACTCAGCAAGTCTTAAAATTGAAATTGAACATGAAATTGACACCCTTGAAGGCGATTATCTTAATATCGACAATCATAACGTTTTTGTTGGGGAGGGTGCTACAATCCAGACCGGCGATTTTGTTGTTACCTATACAATTACCGATAAGGCAGGAAACATAACTGTACTGATACGTGATGTTATTATTACAAACTCGCTGAATAAATTTACACGCGAATATGATGTCGTAAAAGACAATGTTAACAACATTGATGATATTTATGAAGACTACACAAACGAACTTGAAGCTTCGGAGGAATTGAACAACCGTTTGTATATTCCCGGATTTTCAGATTTCGACGATGCAAGCCTAAGTGTTTATTCCGATATCCGTGGCGATAGTATTTTTATCCCATTACAATCGTTCCCTCCCCCGGGCGTACCCAATAATTATGTTATCGAAGGAGATATTGATGCAGATAATAATGGTTATGCAGGTACTGTAAGCCATACTAATTACAGAATAGAAATTACCTACAAAGCGGGAAACAATTCACACGGAGTCCGTATATTTCATGAGGTATTTACTAAATTGTAATATAAAAATATAAGGCATTCGCCTGATTTAAAAATGTTCAAAAGATTTCGATTTTTTGAACATTTTCTTTTTTGTAAAAACAGGAAATGAGAGAATACACAGACAAGATTGTTCTTCTGATAAAAAGAATTTTATTATTATTACTTGCATTCCAGTTAGTGCGATTGTTCTTTTTTATTGTGAATTACAATTTCTTTTCTGATGAACAAGCGGTTGAAATTCTTTCAATCTTTTTTTATGGCACACGTTTCGACTATGCAACAATAGTGTACTATAATGGTTTATTTTTGCTGATAAGCATTCTTCCCTTTTCGTTTACCCAAATCAGGTCATGGCAAACTGTCTTAAAAACCTTGTATGTTTCGATAAACTCATTTTTACTTTTTGCTGATATGGGCGATGCCGTATATTTCGGATTTTCGAACAAACGTACCACTGCCGATTTTTTTTCATCCACAGGGCAGGTAACCGATTTAATACTTCTTCTGCCAAAATATTTAAGCGATTTTTGGTTTGTCCCACTCTGTGCAATTCTCATCCTTGCTATACTGATATTCCTATATCCGAAAGCAAAAAATAGCAACAAACCTAATATCAGAATTAAACCCGGTGGTATTTTACAAAGAGTTTCGGTATGGGCAATTTTTCTTATTACTGCTACAATGATTTATTTTTTTGCACGGGGATTTAATCTAAAACCCGTCAGGATAATTACTGCATCGGAATATGTCGAAGCTAAAAATATCCCTCTTGTTTTAAATACAGGATTTAGTTTAATAACTACCATATCAAGCGATGTCTTGCCTGTTTATAATTTTTTCGAATCCGTAGAACTTGAGAAAATATATCCTGTTACAAAAGACTATTCGGCAAATAGCGAATTCCGAAAACTGAATGTAATAATAATAATATTGGAAAGTTTTGGAAAGGAATATATTGGTTCGTTCAATAACAACAAAGGCTACACACCATTTCTCGAAACCATGCTCGATAAGGGCACAAATTGCACAAACGCTTTTGCCAACGGGCGACGCTCAATGGAAGCCCTGCCTGCAATTATTTCGGGTATTCCTGCATTAACACTGTCTCCGTTTATTACAAGCCAGTTTGCCTCGAATGAAATTTCCGGTATCCCTGCACTGTTGAAAAGAAAAGGCTACCACACATCATTTTTCCACGGAGGAAGGACCGGCACAATGGGATTCGATTATTTTACAAGACTTGCCGGAATCGACAACTATTTCGGAAAAGAAGACTATCCTTACGAGGAAGGTTTCGATGGAAACTGGGGTATTTTCGACGAAGAATATTTCAGCTATTTTAATAGCATGGTATCGTCGTTTCCCGAACCATTCTTCTCCTGTTTTTTCAGTTTGTCATCGCATCATCCATATAAGGTCCCACCGAAATACGAAAACAAATTTGATGAGGGTACACTCGAAATCCATAAAAGTGTGCAGTATGCCGATTTTGCATTGAAGAAGTTTTTTGAAGCGGCACAAAAAGAAAGCTGGTATAAAAACACAATATTTGTAATCACAGCCGATCACACATCACAAACAAAAGAAAAAAAGTACCAAACCCGTTCGGGCGCCTATCAGATTCCATTGCTATTCTTTCAGCCCGGCGATAGTACAATGCAA
>JAYENH010000177.1:0-4392 GCA_034721995.1 Bacteroidota bacterium | reverse complement strand
GTTGCACAAAGTAACCCGGTATTCCGTAATCATAACCCGGAACGGGAATGGCATATATCAAATAATTGCCGGGCAGGACACCTTCAATCTCCCATTGGCCATTGGTTACTAAGCCTTTTTCAACAGCATAATATGAATTCTGGATTGGTTCGTACAAAACAATCATACCCAAAGGCAAATTAGATTTTGTTGTTGTAGAAACCGTTCCCGAAATAGTTACCGTTTGAAGACTATCAAGACCGCTTTGCCCGTTGGCCTGCCAGTATTGCTGATTGGGGTAGGCCGAATTATAACTTGCTGCCGCGAAATGTTCCATATTATTCGACACATCCCAGACGATCCACTCAAACTCTTCGGCATTTGCAAAACCATCGGGGTTTGTAGTTGCGGGATTATCGCCATAAGCAAGGAGAGTGGTAGAGTTTTGTTGCCACACAATATATCCCCCGCAACTCAGGCTGCCGAGCGAATCGTAAAACACTCCAATAAAATCGTTTGTTTCGAGCAAAACCCCGTTTAATTGCAGTAAGGCTGTTGCCGGGATATCAATGCTATGTGTTGTGCCTGAAAGATTAAAATCCCAATTCGGCAGAACATTAAAATCAACAAAAGTATTGGCCGACAATTCACACAAATTAGCATCGCTTACCGTAAGTTGATATGACCCATAGGGCGCAGAGGAAAGGTCTTCGTTTGTGCTGCCATCCGACCAGAGGTAAGAGTATGGAGAAGTCCCGCCAGATACGGTAATGTCGATTGCCCCATCGCTCATCAGAATTGGATCGGCCATAGAAACAACAAAATTCACAAGTATTTCATCAGGCTGAAGTACATCAATATTATTGCTGACAATATCGCCATTGCCGGCAAAAACTGTTACAGAATAATTTCCGGCAGGTAAATTGTAAATTGAATCTGTGCCTGCCCCGTTCGACCAGAAATAGTTAAATGGGGCAACACCTATCAGATTACTAATCCAGGCACTTCCGGTAGATGCTCCATAGCAATCGGCATCCTGCGCCACCATGTCGAAGCTAAGGTATATGCCCGAATATTCGACCATAAAACTTGCTGTAAGTTGGCAGGAGTTGGCATCGGTAAGGGTAAGGCTGTACTGGCCATAAACTAAATTGCCAATATCCTCGGTGGTAGCTCCGGTCGACCAGGCAAAACTGTAAGGCGATGTTCCACCGGATGGTGTCAGGTCTATTGCGCCGTCGTTGCCAATGGCAGGATCGACGGGAAGAACAACAAAATTCACAAGTATTTCATCGGGTTGGAGTACATCAATATTATTGCTGACAATATCGCCATTGCCGGCAAAAACTGTTACAGAATAATTTCCGGCAGGTAATCCTGAAATCGAATCGGTAGTTGCACCGTTCGACCAGATAAAACTAAATGGGGCAACACCTATCAGATTACTAATCCAGGCACTTCCTGTAGCTGAACCGTAGCAATCGGCAGCGATAGTTGAAAAATCAAAACTTAGTGTAGAACCTAAAGATATTACAGAAAAACTATCGACTAATTCGCATAAGTTGGCATCGCTTACTGATACTATAAAATTCCCCATTCCAATATTCAGTAAATCCTCGCTTGTTGCACCGTTCGACCACAAATATGAATATGGAGGAATTCCTCCTGTTACAGTAACATCAATTGCCCCATCCTGTAATCCGGCAGCAGAAGAATTTTGAACCGAACCGGTAAAGTACAACAAAGGAGGATCAAGTAATTCAACGGTATCACTAATCAGGTATGTGCTGTTTTGGCTGACAGTCAAAATATACATGCCGCCACCTAAGCCCGAAATCGAACTTGTAGTATCGCCGGTAGACCAGAGATATGAATAATTAGTTCCGGGAGCATAGTTAAGCACTGCATCAATATTTCCGTCAAGCATACCATTACATGTGGGCGGATTGCTGTTGAACTGGATCATCAATGGTTCATCTTCAATTTCAAAAATGAAACTATCGGTACAAATACTATCATTGATAAAGAAGGTATAATTACCTGCACACAAACTGTCGATAAACATATTATTTCCATAGGATGTATTGCCCCAGAAAAAATCAGGTTGGCTACCTGAATTATTGAAAACAGAATCGATACTTATGCTTCCAATACAGTTGCCCAACACATCGTTTTGCAAGCTGAAATACGGGAAGGTATTGGGGTAATCAATTGTTAATGTATCGTTGCCTGGGTTGGCATCATTCGTACACATAACAAATGCCGTAATAGAAAGGTTTTCTTCAAACTCATATACAGAACCATCAAAAAGAATAAAGAAAGTATGAATGTATGTATCCGAAGGAAGAATTGCCATAGGGACCATTTCCATTAGAACAGTACCATTTTGCATCATAAAGCTAACAGTAAAGTTCGAGGCTGTATTTGTGCCAAGATTAGATATTTCTATGCTCACATTGAACAGACCATTGAAATCGCAATGGTTTTGTGGTGAAATAATGGCAGTTACGGCCAAATCGAAAGCAGGGGTTGGATCGCCTATCCTGCTTGGGACTGATATACCATTAATGAAAAAGTGGTTAAAATAAGGTGATGTTTCCATATACATGGCAGAAACATTATAGTCACGATTCTCAGAAGCATCATGTATAAACCAAATAAAAGCATCACTTGTATAATATCCATCCTTTTGCCCTGTTGTATAATCATCACCACAGGCCATAATAGACATTGTTGTTGCATTGTACACATTGTATCCGCAACAATGCAAACTTCCATTGTCTTCGTAAAACACACCAATATAATCTCCTGTATCAACTTGATTCCAATTAAATGATTTTGGAATCGTATCATACACCACTACAACATGGCTGCTTCCTGTATTTATAAAGCTCCAGTCAAGTGCCTGGTCAGAACCTACATAAATAAAACTGGAATCTGTAATCCCTGTATTGTCGGTAACCCAAACCTGATATAAGCCTTCTGCGAGGTTCATTAAGTCCTCGGTTGTAGCTCCTGTTGACCAGCTGTAAGTATAGGGCGGAATTCCACCGGAACATGAAATATCAATTGAACCATCGCTTGCAAGCGTTGTAGTAACCGGCGCTGAAATAAACTCTATCCAGATGCGGTTTGCCAGGTTGTAAATCGTTGCTTCAGAAGTAGCTTGTATGCTAAGGTTATCTGTAATGGTCAATGCGTAAGTGCCTGCCGGAAGGCCAGAAATACTATCGGTGGTTTCGCCTGTCGACCATATATAAGTAAATGGCGGTGTTCCTCCATACGGATATGCGTAACATAAACCATCAGAAGCTCCTGTTTCGCCGGCCAAATTAACACCAATACTTAGCTCAAGAAGTCCACCACTAACATATACCTGACCCATAGCCTGATTGTTCACCGCATCAGTAACCGTAACATGGTAATAATGCGATTCGAGATTAAAAATGGTATCGTTGTTAATTGCTGAAAAATCCCATTGATATTGATAAGGTGAAACACCTCCGCTTACTATTACCCATGCAGTACCATCGCTTGCACCAGTGGCAGAAACAGCTGTGCTACCAAAACTCAAACTTATCTGACTTAATGAATTAATTGTGTACGATACTATTTCTACACAGCTATTGGCATCGGTAAGGGTAAGAAAATAAGTCCCCGCAACCAACGAATCAATATCTTCGGTAGTTTCTCCATTAGACCAAAGTATGCTGTAAGGCGATACGCCACCTGAAATTGTCAAATCAATGGCCCCGTTGTTTCCAATGACAGAATCGGCATGGGTAATAGCAGGATTGAGAATAATGGAATCGGGTTGGGTGATAGTGAAACTTAAAGCCACGGTCGATGGTGTAGTCAAAGAAACTACTGCCGTCATGCCATTGTTGACATAATTTCCCTGTGCCGACAAAGTTGGATTATATTCCGGGATCAGGTCATATTCAACACCATTGTCCCATAGTTTCCAAATAAAACTTTCGTTGTTTGCGAATCCATCTTTGTCGGGAGTCGAAGATTCATCGCCCCATGCAGTAATAGAATTCATTAATCCGGTCCAATACATATACCCTCCACATTCAAGCACTCCATTGTCGTAGTAAAAAACACCGAGATATGAACCGGTTGGTGCTGGCGAGCCATTAATAATAATACTTGTTGATGGATGAATTAAAATGGTGTGATTCGCACTTGTAATTGAATAGTTCCACGGCCAGCCCTGGCTGTTTGCTGTTTGTGGTTCGGAAACCAGAACAGAATAACTACCCGCACAAACATTAACAAGGTCTTCGGTAGTTTCGCCATTCGACCATAAAAAACTGTATGGCGTATATCCTCCCGAAACAGTCAGGTCGATTGCCCCGTTGCAATTGCCATAACAATCGATATTGCTTTCAGTTCCGGTAGCCGTAAGCG
>JAYENH010000176.1:0-4399 GCA_034721995.1 Bacteroidota bacterium | reverse complement strand
GAAGGGCCTTCGGTGCCAATATCTTTCGATCCCAACTTGGTTTTGGTCTGCGATTCGAAAACCGGCTCTTCAACTTTTATGCTTATGGCTGCAGTAATTCCGGTGCGAATATCTGAAGCATCGAAATCTTTTTTATAGAAATCGCGGACTGTTTTTACAATAGTCTCTTTGAAAGCTGTAAGGTGTGTGCCGCCCTGAGTTGTGTTTTGGCCATTTACAAAACTATAATAATCTTCGCCATATTGGTTGCCATGTGTAAGGGCAAGTTCAATATCCTCGCCTTTTAAATGAATTATTGGATATAAACCGGGCGTGTTACCAAGATTGACATTAAGTAAATCTAACAAACCATTGCGCGAATAAATTTTTGTACCGTTAAAAAACAAACTTAGACCTGAATTCAGGTAAGCATAGTTTTTCAACATATTTTCGATATATTCTGCAATATAATCGAAATTGCCAAACAAGTTACTATCCGGTAAAAATTCGATGAGTGTACCATTAGGCTCATCAGTTTTTTCAATTTTGTGTTCTTTGACTATTTCACCGGTCGAAAATTCTACCGTTTTTATCTGTCCATCGCGGAATGCTTTTATATTGAATTTTTGAGAAAGGGCATTAACTGCTTTAATACCAACTCCGTTTAGCCCAACCGATTTTTTAAATACTTTAGAATCGTATTTGGCACCTGTGTTCATTTTCGATGCAACATCTACAACTTTACCCAAAGGTATGCCCCGGCCAAAATCGCGCACACTCACATGGTGGTCGTCAACCGAAACATCAATATGTTTACCAAAACCCATTGCAAATTCATCAACCGAATTGTCGATAACTTCTTTAATAAGGATATAAATACCATCGTCCTGTGAAGTGCCATCGCCCAATTTTCCGATGTACATTCCCGGCCTTTTGCGGATGTGCTCTTTCCAGTCTAATGTACGTATGCTGTCGTCTGTATAGCTTGCAACCATGTTTGTCTTAAATTTTAGCAAAGATACCCAAAACGCAAAAGAAAGCCGATTTAGTTTATTAACAAAGATATTAACAACTGTATCCTTTCAAAAAACAATGGTAAATGTATGATTTCACGAATTATTACTTTTTGGAGCGGACTCAATAATTGAGTGATTGAGCAACTGGTTACTATATATAAGTAGTGCAATTTTGAAAACAAATTAAACCATTCATCACTATTTTTTTGCGATTCAAGTAAACGCTATCCTGAATTATTTTTTTTAATAATCAAAAAGCTCCTTTTTATCAAATAATAATAACCTAAATAAAAATGATGCGTAAACTTGCACTCAAAAAACAGATTAATACTAATAAAACTTAAAACACGAAAACATGAAAAATTTTATTAAACTTACTATTCTTCTTGCAGTTATAGGCTCAATAGTTAACCTATCATCATGCAAAAAAGAAGATACCCCCCCCAACCCAACTTCTGATATCACAAATCTGGAGGATCTGATAATCGATCCAAATTTCGATTTTAAAACAAGCTATGACATTGCGATTGATGTAACGGTTTTAGATAATCAGGGCAATCCATTACCTTTTATCCCAATTGATATTTATCAATCAAGCACAGGTAATTACGACGAACCATTGTCATCAGAAGAAAAAGGAGCAATATTATTTACAGGCGCAACCAACTCGCTCGGTGCACTTCAGGTTGATATTTCGGTGCCAACAGCAATTTCTGAAATTGTTGTAGGAACAAATTATCTGGGACTTATCGACAGGGTTTTGGTGCCAATATTAAATAATCGTGCAGAACAGGTAATTGGTGGTGGCCGCATCAATACAAAATCTATAAGAAGTACGGGCGAATTTTCAAGTATCAACTATAATACGCTTGGCACATGGAATAGCCAGGGTGTACCAAACTATCTTGAACCGGTTGGCGATACAATAAGCCAGTCTCTATTAAATGATATAAATGCTTCGTTGCCCGAAAGCATGCCTTTACCCCAGTCTCACCCCGACTACTTTACAGGCCCTTCTGATTTTGCCTTGCATATAACCGACTCGTGCGATGTATGGGTAACTTTTGTGCATGAAGGTGCCGGTTGGAAAAATGCCCTCGGGTTTTATTCATATACCGAAGGCAATGCACCTACAACAGCAAATGATATTACCAACCTTACCCTTATTTATCCGAATACTTCTTATGCCGGCGGTGGTGGTGGACTTTACTCAGGCGATAAAGTTCACCTCGGTATTTTTCCACCAAACACTGTTATTGAGTGGTTTATGGTAGCACAAGGTTGGAATGTTTCTTCTTCAACTGTTGGTAATGGTGTATATACGCATTATTCACAAATTGATTTTAATGTTGAAACCGACCCCTCACTGCGTCAACACAACGTACTTCTTTATGATTCAGTGCGTGATTTAATCATTTTAGGATTTGAAGATATAAGAAGGGATTGGGGTAGTGATAATGATTTTAACGATGCCGTATATTATGCCACAGCAAACCCTATTACAGCAATTTCTACCACTAACCTTAAATCGATCGATACAACCGACGATACCGATAATGATGGTGTTTCAGATCTTTTTGATGATTATCCAAACGATCCTACAAAGGCATTCGATAACTATTCTCCTGCTGAAGGGCAGTTTGGCACACTCGCGTTCGAAGATTTATGGCCGGCAACAGGTGATTATGATTTCAACGATATTGTTATTGATTATCAATATAATTTAATAACAAACATTAATAATGAGGTTGTTGAAATGACTGCCAACTATGTATTACGTGCTATGGGGGCAGGTTTCCATAATTCATTCGGAATAGAACTACCCGTATCGCCAAGCCTGGTTGCAAGTGTTACAGGCGGAGACTATTCGCAAAGTTTTATTAATTTATCAACAAATGGGACAGAGGCAGGACAAAGCAATGCAGTAATAATTGCTTTCGAAGACGGGTATGATGTTCTTTCATTCCCCGGCAGCGGCATTGGGATAAATACTACCGATGGCGCACCTTATGTAACACCCGACACCCTTTCACAAACAATCCTGTTTTCTTCATCGGTTTTATTAAGCGCGTTAGGAACTGCTCCTTTTAACCCCTTTATTATTATCGATCAAAACAGGGATTATGAAGTACACCTGCCTGACCATGCACCTACCGATTTAGCAAACCAAAACTTGTTTGGACAATATCAGGACGATTCACAACCTTTATATGGCAGATATTACAAAACCGAAAACAATTTGCCTTATGCTATTAATATACCGGTTTCGCTGGCTTATCCTTACGAGAAAGATGCAATTAACCAGGCACATTTAAAATTCAACAACTGGGCACAAAGTTCAGGTTCGGTTTTCTCCGACTGGTATTTGCCAACACCGGGGTTTAGGAATGAAGCAAAGATATACAGTAATCAATAGCTCATAAGTTCTTTTTTATTGAAAGAGGCATTCTTTATAAGATTGCCTCTTTTTTTTGCCTGAAGCACTTAACAATATGTAGGATAAAATTATCGAAAACAAACCTTTTTACTTTTATAGCGTTGGCCACCATAGCCCACTGATCTTCTGAACAATAGCGTCTTTACCAAAAAACTCTATGTCAAACATAATTAATCATTTATCAACAAATCTTACACATTCGTCATATAATTCACTTACGCTATTAAAATAAAAACTACTTTTATCTCAATTATTAAAGCATAAAGTATCAAACTGAAACTAAATTTATTATTATGAGAATCTTTAAACCTTCATTATTAAAAGTTCAATCTCTTATTTTATTAGTATTTCTGATTGGAATGTTGAGTTGTGAAAAATCAAATAACAACAATCCTGAAGAGCCAACTTCAATGATGGAAGAAATGTCGATACCACAAGATTTTGATTTCAAAACTACCCGCGATGTTACAATCAATATTTCAGTCCTGGACAATTCGGGTTCGCCAATGGTATTTATTCCCATCGAAGTTTATAAATCCAAGGTCAATTCATCAGGCTTAGAAATTGGAGATGATGTTCTTGTTTTTAAAGGATTTACTGATGTTCAGGGAAATATTAATTCCGAAATATCGTTGGCAACTTCTATCGAAAGTTTAAAAATAAAAACTAATTATCTTGGCCTTATAAACGAAAGCATTGTACCAATAAATGGCGATCAACTTGCATATTCTCTTGGTGGGCTTAATAATACGAAAAGCACCGGACAATCAAATAATATCAATCAGGGATACTACTATACACTTGGAAACTGGAACGGCCTGGGAGTACCAAACTATCTGGTTACACCTGGCGACAATATCACTCAGGATTTTCTTGATGATATAAATGCCTCATTGCCTGAAGCTTTACCTTTGCCTGTTTCACACCCCATGTATTTTCAATCAACCACCGAGTATGCCATACATTT
>JAYENH010000175.1:0-4400 GCA_034721995.1 Bacteroidota bacterium | reverse complement strand
AGGATTTCTTCGTTCGACTGCCTTAGTTTATCACGCATATCGATTAGCGAATGTCCCAGCATATCATCTTTGCTCAGGAGTTTATATTCCGTGTCGAGTTTGCCTTCACCAATGTTTTTTGCAAAACCCGTTGTTTGTCCGAGGCCTTCGAGCAGGATATTTGCCGACGATGCCATTGCCTGCAGTTCGTCGCCGGTGCGTACCGATATTTTTGCAGTGCTGTCGAACTTCCCCTTTGCTAATTCGTTCAGCAACAATGTTGTGCTTTCGATTGGCCTGGTAATGTTTTTTGATATTCGGTAAATGAGGATAGTCATAACGAGCAAGCCAAAAAAGCCTACGAGCAACGAGATATAAAAATGCTTTTCGGCTTCGGCAATAATCACACTTACAGGAACACTAATGGCCACCGACCAGGGCATGTTGGTACGTGCAATCTCAACCGGGCTGAACATATAGAGGATTTTTCCTTTAAGCTGATGATCGACAATAAATGAAAATTCCTCTCCATTACGAATCTTATCATTTATGTCGAAATCAAGTTTAGGGATATAATCGGTAAATTGACGGGCAAGCAAAAATATATTGTGATGGGCCACCACCTCGCCATTGTTCGATATAATAAATGCCTGGCTTTTTCTGAAAGGTTTGATTTGTTTAATCATTTCCCGAAAATGGTTAAGTGGAATATCCACACCTGTCAATGCCCTGAATTTATTGTCTTTAATTATGGGGACAATAATTGTGGTTTCCAAAATTGCATCCTTATGTGTATGAATTTCCGATGGCATTTCCTGTATCGTTTGATAGGAGTAGAAATACGGGTCGATTATGTATTCGTTGAGCGTACGTTTTGTAATGTAATACGGGTTATAATAGTCGAAGCTTTCGGTTTCAATAATTCCTTTCATTGTGTCGATTATTCCAAAATCTTCGTTTTTTATAAAGCCCGTTATTTTTGGCTGAGGATATTTTCTATAGCAGATATATCGTCTCCGTCCGTGTGGTTTATGATAAGTCGAATCGCAATCGCTTAAATCCCATTGCAGGAAAGAGGCTATATATGAAGGATTTTCAAGCAATACTTTTTTCAATATTTCATACTGAAGATGCTCCCTTTGCTCCGGATCACCATCTTCAATAGCTTCCAGTGCCAGTGCCATGCCGCGCGAAACACCGAATTCTTTATCTATTTTCGATTTAACCAAATTGGCATAGCTCCGCGCCGAGGTGCGGGCAATCTCTTTGGCATCGGCCATTGCCTTATTTTTAAAGCGATAACTGATGTAACCAATTCCTGCTGCAAATATTATCAGCGAAGTGGTCAACAACAGCAACAGCATTCGTGTTTTTAAATTCAGTTTGTACTTCATAAAAAATGAGCTTCGATAGCAAGTCCAAAACTAAAATAAAAATTTGAGAAACAGCCGCAAATATCAGAATGAAATTTTAAAGTGTAGTAAGAAAATGCACAAATTTTATGATTCGTGCATTCGTGGCAATTAAATTTTATTTTGCAGGGCAACGTTTTTCAAACCGGTTTTGTCTCACCATACGAATTTAAATATATCATTGATATAACTGAAAAAATATCGATGAATAACATTAATTATAAAATTTCAATAACCTAAACATCACAATTATGAAAGCTATTTTAAAAAGTATTTTGGCATTTTTTGTTACTTCATTTCTGATAGCAACAACAGCTATCTTTGTTTATGCACAACCAGGCCCGATTTCTGCTCCGGCAGGTACATCAATGATCCCTTCCGATTATGTTGATGCAACTATTCCGGACGATCCGGTTTTTATATTCTGTTCGCCCGATGCAAATGGCGATTCACTTCTTGGTACTCTTTCGGTAAGTGGAGGCCTTGCAAACAGCGAATATACCTGGGGACTTTATGATCCCGATCCCGGTGTACCCGCAGGTAGTAACCCTAATTATCAAACCTTTGTTGCTTTCGATTGGCAAAATGGATCTTCATCAACTATAGATAGTCTTCAATCGGGATTTTATCAGGTTGTTATAACTAATAACCCGGGAGCACCTAACGAAGCAACTTTTTGCAGACGTGCCCATGTATTCGTAAATCAAACAATTCTTGAATTTGATTCTATTGCAGCAGGTTGCCAGCCTTTTACTCTTACAGGAGGGGTTATCGATGCACTTAACGATTTTACTATTTACGATCCGCCCCCAACACCATTTGTCGTTGATTCGACCACAGAAATTACGGTTTGTTTTTGGGCCGACCATACTTTTGTTTCCGACCTGGGATTTTATCTTATTGGGCCTGGTGGCAACCGTGTCGATCTGCTGCCTCCCGTATCTGCATGGGATCAGGGCGCACAGGTAACCACTCTGGATATTAGCGTTGTTACCGATTGCGACCCCTTAGACTATTACACAAACTGTAATTCAGGAAACCATATCGACAACTTCTGTTTTACTTCGGCATTACCGACCGGCGACCCTACCGAAACACCATGTATTTGCGATATGACAACCCCATTGACAGGAACTTTTGCCTCATGCGATGCCTGGGACGATATTTATGGAAATATGGCCTCGCAGGTTGGATGGCAGGTAATGATTTATGATTGTACCCCTGCCGATATCGGTTCGCTGCAAAAAGTAACAATTACTTTTACCGGACAAAGCGAATGTGGCCTAACTACTTATGAGTATAATTCGGGCCCTATTAATGTTACAATAAACGATGCTGCCTGCGATCCTACCACAGCAGCTACCTATACCGTTCCGTTGAAGGGAACTTCGCAACATACTATTACCAACGAGGTTACTGCTGAATGGTCGAGTTTTCCGGTACCCTGGGATGCCGCATGGGGCGTACAGGATTTCAATATTAACACAACACCAATTATCGACCCCGAACCAACACAAAGCACGACCTTCTTTCTTACTGTTTACGATCATTTATACGATACCCTCGGTAATGAAATAACCATTTCTAATTTCCCATATTATAATGCTTGCGAACCTGTTGTTTCGCAGTATTTCGAAACCCTGCCTACCGATGCTACTATTCTTACATATCCAACATATATTTGTGAAACAGATCCTCCAATTCAATTAATACCATTAAATTATGGTGGAACATGGTCGTCATCTACTTGTGGTTCTTATTCTACAGGAGGATGTCTAACTGCTGCAGGCGGTTTCTTCCCTAGCCTTGCCTTACTTGGTGATAATTTAATTACTTATGAATTTTTTGGGGTTTGTGCCGACCAACAAACAGTTATTATCAATGTAGTTGATGCACCCGTTGTGTCAAATATCGAAGAACACTGTAATGGAAGTAACACACAGTTTTATGTTACTTTTACTGTTATTGACGGGAATCCGGGTGCATACAGTTTCTTAAATGCTTCTGATAGTTCACTGGCTGGTGGCAGCATATTAGGCTCTACCTGGACTGGCCCATGGCTTCCTTCTCCATCGAATTATAGCTATATTGTAACCGATAATAACGATTGTGATCCATCAATAGTAACCGGCTACCATAATTGTCAGTGCACATCAGATGCAGGTATTATGTCTACATCACAATTAGAACTCTGTGCCTTCGATCAGGTAGTTGTGGAAGTACAGACCGATGCTCAAAATAACCCAACTTACAATCTTGATGCGAACGATGGATTTGAATATTTTCTCCACGATAATCAATTTAGTTTTCTGGGCAATGTTATAAATCATAACACAACCGGTATTTTCTTGTTCCAGCCACCAATGGTGTATGGGCAATTGTATTATATCTCGCATGTAGTTGGTAATAACATTGGAACACCCACCGATCACGTGGTAGATATAAGCGACGACTGCTTATCAGTTTCACAAGGTACACCGGTAGTTTGGTACGAGTTTCCAACATCTAATGCCGGCTTAGATGATTTTATCTGTGGAAACACAATTCAATTAGATGCCGACACAGCAGCTATTGGAATAGGTACATGGAGTTGTATGACTGCCACAGGTACAATCTATGGTCCTAATTTCAACGATCCTAAAGTTACGGTAACAGTTCCATACTTTGATACTAATCAGTATGGTTGTTTGATGAATACCGATTTTGTTTATCGTTGGACAGTTAAAAACGGGCCATGCGAAATTTTCGATGATGTTACTGTTGAATTAAAGCCACAACCTGTTGCTTTTGCAGGAGACGATTATTCCATTTGCGGCATGGATGCAGAACTTCAGGCTCAGTTCAGTAGTTTGTGTGGCCCCTTGGGTTCAAGTGAGGGCGAATGGTTCGGCCCCGGACAAATTAGCGGGCCATTAACACCGATTACAGATGTTACAGTATTTGGCCCCGGTAGCTATACATGGATTTGGCGGGAGTTTAACGACGAATGTTGGGACGAAGATTTTGTAA
>JAYENH010000174.1:0-4410 GCA_034721995.1 Bacteroidota bacterium | reverse complement strand
TTACGGGGAAGCTCAAATTTCACGGTTTTGGTAGATGGCCGCCCCAGCCCGTTTTCCGGCAGCGATGCACTTGAGCAAATTCCCGCAGGCACAATAGAAAAAATCGAAATTATTACAAACCCATCGGCAAAGTACGACCCCGATGGCACAGCAGGAATAATAAATGTTATTACCCGAAAACGTAGCCTGGAGGGAACAAGCGGGATCATAAATCTTAATACTGATTCGAATGGCTCTTTGGGTGGAGATTTTATTTTCAGCCTGAAAAAAGAAAAAGTGAATTATACTTTAAGTGCCAATTATAACGACCGGCAACGCCGGGGCTACCGCGAATCGGATGTGTGGAACAAACTTGGCGACACAACTTTTCATACCTTTTCTGAAGGAGACAGGGAGGTTGCCCGTATAGGGTCGTCGGTAAAAGCAGGAATTGATTACAGCATTAGCCCACGCGATAATTTAACCATGAGTTTGAATGTTGGTGAAATGAGTTTCGAGCGTAAAGCAGTTTCGGATTATCATGAATGGACAAACCCCGAAAACGAAGATTTGTACAGAATCAGCAAAGATTTAATGACGCGTGGCGGCAAATTCTACACAGGCAACCTCGACTACATCCACAATTTCGATAGCGATGGCCACAATCTGAAAACATCCATCTTTTATAAAACAGGAAATTCATACTCGGAAGATGCTACAGATCTGTTCACCACAGACGAAACATTAACCTACGGTTCAGTCTCGTACGAGGATGGAAATGGTTACGAAACACGGTTTAAAATAGATTACACTTTGCCTTTTTCCGAATGGAGTAAATTCGAGGCTGGTTACCAAACCCGCATCGACGATGAAACAGAATCTTATGGTGTATACAAAAGAGTGTTTCCAGGGGGTAGTTTATCTTCGGATATTATGGATGAAACTGTGAGTAAATATAATCGCCTTATCCACTCGGCATATTCAATTTATGCTAACGAATGGAAAAATTTTGGTTACCAGATTGGTTTACGTGGCGAATATACAAAGCGCACAATGGAAAATACAGCAAGTGGCAAAACGTATACTATCGATCGCCTTGATTATTTTCCAAGTGCCCATTTTTCTTATCAATTGCCAGCCGACCAACAACTGATGACAAGCTATTCGCGCCGTATCGACAGGCCACGAAATTACTGGCTCGAACCTTTTATTACTTATCGCGATGCATACACCCTCTGGCAGGGCAATCCCGGATTAAAACCCGAATACATCAATTCGCTTGAGTTAAGTTATAAAAAGCAATTGGGGGTTTCATTTTTCTCCCTCGAAGCATTTTACCGGAACACAAAAAACAAGGTGGAACGTATCCGTACTGTTTATTCCGAAAACATTATGATGCACACAGTTGCAAACGTAGGAGAAGATTTTGCAAAAGGTGTGGAGCTAATGCTTTACTTAAAAATCTCGAAGTGGTACAGCTTTAATTTAATGGGAAGTGTCTTTGATTTCAGCTATAAAATTAACAGCGATTCATTAGCCTTGCAGGATCCGGGCCATAGCACAAATTGGAATATCAGTTTAAAAAACACTTTTAAAATAGGAAAGAATATAAAGCTTCAGATTGACGGCAGTTACCGGGCACCATCGATAACTGCACAGGGGACTCGTGAAGGATATTTTATGACAAGCTCTGCATTGAGGACTGATTTATTCGATAATAAACTTAGCATATCTTTGCAATTCAAAGATATGTTTGGTACAGGAAAACATGCATTTATATCAGAAGGCCCCGATTTTTATTCAAGTATGTACTTTAAACGAAACCCTCAGGTGTTGCGCCTTAGCCTTAGCTATAAAATAAATAACTATCGCGAAAAGAAACGCCAGGGCAACAATGGCATGGATTACAGTGAAGGGGATGATTTTTAAGGATTTATGAATTTGTGTTACTTTGTGGGCTGTTCAGAAATATAGTGTAACTGTTCAGAATACATTTTTTTAAAAAGCACTCTTGGGGGTGCTTTTTTTTGCAATAGATTTTGATGATTACTTGAAAACATTTTTACTGAAAACCTTTTTTGTTGAAATATTTGTGTAACTTTACACATGCAACTTCAAATAACTTATTTATTAAAATATTTTAATATGAAACGATTTTTATTATTACCCTTGTTAATTATTTTGAACATTTTACTTTTTGGTCAGGTAGTTGTTGAAAACTACACAACATTAAACACAGGCAGCAACGGCCTTTTGGAAAGCCATATTACGTCGTTCGCTTATGGCTCCGACGGCAAGGTGTGGATTGCCACAAATGATGGTTTCTCTTTTTACGATGGCAACACTTGGGATTACATGGATTACGAAGATTTTTACCCCGGCTTAGATAAATTCATCCGGTTATTCACCGACAGCGATAGCAATATCTGGATTAACAGGTTCTTTAATCAAGGTGCGAATCTATTGTTAAAATACAATGGCGATTCAATTATCAGTTACGGCCCGGCCCATGGATACTATGGCCAGGCAATGGAAAGCAATTTATACGAAGATAGCGAGGGCTATATTTATCTCCAGAACCCATCTTCACTGTTGGAATTTAAAAATGATACCTTTCAATATATTTCTATCCCTTCAGGTGTGCTTACCGGCGAAAATCTTATTCGTGATGTCTGGGGAAAATTGATAATCTCGGCAAATAATAAAACCTATCGCGAAGGGCCGGAAGGATGGTATGAAATGCACCATTATGGATTTAAACATATTGTGTCAACATTCGATAGTATAACATGGACAGGTTTGGGTGGGTATTTTGCATCATTTTATAAGGACTCACTTATTGAAGAATTTCTGCCGTCCAATCTCCAGAGCACAAATATTGTTCCTGCCTGGTACTCATATTCGAATGCAATAGTAGACAACCAGGGTAATATTTGGTCACACCCCAGGTACAAAAAAGGATTGTTAAAATATAACGGGCAGGATTTTACTTATTACACTTCCGACAGTGCCGGTTTTTTCAGTAATATGTTTTATGATGAGTTATTGCTGGACGACGGCAGGCTTTGGTTTTCGAGCTGGGTTGGCGGTATCGAAGAATGGGATGGAAACCAGTTCAATCACATCAACACTTTCGATGGTTTAGCGCAAAATAAAGTAAACAGTATATTGGTAAAACCTGATACTATTTATTTCGGTACACAAAATGGATGTAGTATTCTGAAGGATAGCATATGGCAAACAGTTCTTTATGGCAATGATGAAAATGCCGGTAATGGTACTCAAATAAACGACATTTCTGATTTAGGCTATAACAGGTTTATATTTGCATCAGGAAATTATGGTTTACTGCAAACCACAGTGCTATTTGATACAGCTTATTCTAAAAGCTTACAGCACAATAAATATTTACGAAGCTACGTGTCTTTTGCCCGAAAAATACAAGAGGGTTTTAATAATGATTTTTGGTTTGCCCATAACGATGGTTTCGCACATTATTTTGGTGATTCGACCCAATGGCAATGGGGCGTTATCACATATTGGGAAAATTTTACTGTTGCCGATGGCCTGCCAAACGATACTGTTTATGACCTTTGCAAAGACAGTATTGGAAATATATGGTTGGCAACCGGAAACGGAATTGCCAGTTTTCAGAACAACACATTTACTGTTTACAACACGGCACATGGCCTTATTGAAAACCAAACCAGGAGTATTTATTTCGATTCAAACGAGAACATCTGGGTTGGTACAATAGCCGGCCTTAGTAAATACGATGGTAATTCGTGGTTAAATTACACACATCAAAATGGGCTTGCAGGTAATTTGGTCAATTCTATCTTTGAAGATTCACAAGGTAATATGTGGTTTGGAACCGACCAGGGTTTGTCGAAATTCAGCAACCAGAACTTCATAAATTACACAACTGCCGATGGTTTAAGCAATAACCATATTAATTGCATAACTCAGGACCAAGATGAAAATATTTGGGTGGGTACAAATTTTGGAGCATCGAAACTAAGTTTTCCACAGCAAATAGAAGAATACAATAAATCAGGCCATGAATTTTCAATATTTCCAAATCCTGCTTTTGATAAAATAAAAATGAATTCAACAGAAAAAATTATTAATATCGAACTCTACTCCCCGTCCGGCCAACTGCTGCAAAAAACTACCATCAATAAAAAGCAGGAAACAATTGATATTTCCGGTTTATCGCCCGGCAATTATTTTATCCGGGCAATTGGCAACTGTGATGTTTGGGTAAAGAAAATTGTTGTGCTGAGGTAATTGAAATGCCTGCCTTCGACGATTTTGGCGGATAAAATTTTACTGTTCTGAATACATTTTTTTAAAAAGCACTCTTAGGGGTGCTTTTTTTGCAATAGATTTTGATGATTACTTGAAAACATTTTTACTGAAAACCTTTTT
>JAYENH010000173.1:0-4429 GCA_034721995.1 Bacteroidota bacterium | reverse complement strand
GGCTGATTTTTGATTTCAGATTTAACGTACTGGGTTAATGCTACTTCATTATTCGTAATTTAAAATTCGATGTTTAAAATCTTGAAAAAGAAACCTTAGGTAAATGGCATTACTCACAGACCCGTACGAGCGGCTTTCCCGCATACAGATCCTCTTAAACCGGTTTCGCTCTGAGATAACTGTGAAAAATTTTGGGGTTCAGCAAAGGATACCATACGTTTATGAGCTTACTAAATCGAGCCCAAGTCCATACCGGTTTGCCTCCACGATGGTTCAACCACATGATTAACTTACGTTTCACTTGTTCATAATAACTGGCAATACCTTTGCTATTGAAGGTAATACAATGTTTTGCCTTATATTATCTTATATGTCTTATATGGTAAAGCTTACTGTTTTTTTGTCAAGTATACTAATTGATATAAAATATTGCGCCAATTTCAATTTGCGAACAAACAGGGATAATTGGTTGATAATATGATAGAGGATCATTAGTTCTGAACATAATGACAGCGAAGCATTATGGCAGCATAGGGTTTAATTCCTCCTTCAAATACTGCCCGGTGTAGCTTTCTGGGTTTTGTGCAACTTCTTCGGGTGTGCCTTCGGCAATTATGTAGCCACCGTCTTTGCCGCCCTCCTTTCCGATGTCGATAATATGGTCGGCCACTTTTATTACATCCATGTTATGTTCGATAACAATAACGGTGTTGCCTTTTTCAACAAGGCTGTTTAATACTTCTAATAATACCCTGATGTCCTCGAAATGAAGGCCGGTGGTAGGTTCGTCAAGAATGTACAAGGTTTTTCCGGTGTCCCGCTTGGCCAATTCGGCCGATAGTTTTATCCTTTGCGATTCGCCCCCCGAAAGTGTTGTGCTTGGCTGGCCAAGACGTAAATAGCCTACACCCACATCTTTCATGGTTTTTAGCTTTTGCCTGATATTTGGCACGTGCTCGAAAAAGTCGTTTGCCTGGTTTATGGTCATGTTAAGCACATCCGAAATAGACTTGCCTTTGTAACGTACCTCCAGGGTTTCGCGGTTATAGCGTTTTCCATTGCAATCGTCGCAATGCACATACACATCGGGAAGGAAATTCATTTCGATAGTTTTTACCCCTGCGCCCCGACATGTTTCGCAGCGTCCGCCTTTTACGTTAAACGAAAAACGCCCTGCCTTGTAGCCCCTGATTTTTGCTTCGGGCAACATCTCAAACAATTTCCTTATGTCGCCAAACACATTGGTATAAGTGGCAGGATTAGAGCGGGGAGTCCTTCCAAGTGGTGATTGGTCAACTTCAATAACTTTATCGATTAATTCTAATCCGGTTATCGATTGATATTCTAATGGCTCTTTTAGCGAGCGATAAAATATCCGGCTTAAAATCGGGTGCAGGGTTTGGTTTATCAGGCTCGATTTTCCACTGCCCGAAACCCCTGTAACACAAATAAATTTCCCCACAGGAAATTTTGCCGTTACATTTTTAAGGTTATTTCCCCTGGCACCTTTTAGTGTTATGTGTTTTGATTTACCATTGCGCCTTTTCGCAGGGATTTCTATCTGTTTTTCATTATTCAGATATTGCGAAGTAAGGGTTTTTTTAGCTAAGATATCTTCGATTTTCCCTTCGGCAACCACTTCGCCACCATGCAAACCGGCATAAGGCCCCATGTCAACAATATGGTCGGCAGCCATAATCATTTCTTTGTCGTGCTCTACTACAATAATGGAATTCCCGGTATCGCGAAGTTTTTGTAATGAACTAATAAGCCGCAGGTTGTCGCGCTGGTGGAGGCCGATGCTTGGCTCGTCGAGGATGTAAAGTACATTTACGAGCTGCGAACCAATTTGAGTGGCCAGCCTTATTCGCTGGCTTTCGCCCCCCGACAGGCTGCGGGCCGGACGATCCAGGGACAGGTATTCGAGGCCCACATCTAAAAGGAAACCAATTCGGGAACGGATTTCTTTCAGGATTTCAGCAGAAATTATTTTTTGTTTTTCTGACAATTTATCTTCGATATTTGCAAACCATTCAACCAAATCTACTATATCGAGCTGAACTATTTCGCTGATGTTTTTCCCTGCAATTTTAAACTGGAGGGCTTCGCGGTGCAAACGCCGGCCATTACATTCGGGGCAATTAATTTTTTTAATAAACCGGCCTGCCCATTTCTTCGCTTTACCATTTGTATTATTTCCTTCGTCTTTATTGTTGTTGCTATGGCTAACAATGTAATTGACAATACCTTCGAAACTCAAAAAATAATTTGAAGAGGTTCCGAGTGGTGTGTTTTTTAAAATAAAAGTATCCGACGAACCATTTAGGATAACCGACATGGCAGCTTCGGGGATATCCTGGATTGGGTCGTTAAGCGAAAATTTATACTTATCGGCAATGGCATCTAACTGCCAAAATATAAACATGCTCCGGTATTTTCCCAAAGGCGCAATCCCTCCCTTGTTGATGCTCAGTTTAGGGTCGGGTATAATCTTTTTCATATCGATCTCGTTAACTTTGCCCAGCCCGTTGCATTGGCGGCAGGCCCCGGCAGGCGAGTTAAACGAAAAAGTATGCGGAGCCGGTTCGTTATACGAAATCCCTGTTGTGGGGCACATCAACATCCGGCTGTAAAAGCGCGGTGTCCCACTGCCTTTGTCAAGTAACATGCAAACGCCTTTACCATGTTTCATTGCAAGTTGAATGGACGATTTAAGCCGTTTTACATCATCTTGTTTTATATTTAGTTTATCAATAACAATTTCAATATTGTGGGTCTTGTAGCGGTCAAGTTTCATGTCCGGGCGCAGTTCTGTAATTTCGCCGTTTATTCTTGCTGATATAAATCCTCTTTTCCTTATTTGCTCGAACAGTTCGCGGTAGTGCCCTTTGCGGCCTTTTACCAATGGCGCAAGGATGTAGGTGCGTTTTCTATCGAATTTTTCGAGTATAAGCGCAATTACCTGATCGTCGGTATAGCGCACCATTTTTTCGCCAGTTTCGTACGAAAAAGCCTCGGCGGCACGGGCATACAACAAACGCAGAAAATCATAAATCTCGGTAATAGTGCCCACTGTGGAGCGGGGGTTTTTATTGGTGGTTTTTTGCTCGATTGAAATAACAGGGCTAAGGCCGGTAATTTTGTCAACATCGGGGCGTTCCATTCCGCCGAGGAACTGGCGGGCATAAGCCGAAAAAGTTTCGATGTAGCGGCGCTGCCCTTCGGCATAAATTGTATCAAAAGCCAGCGAAGATTTTCCACTGCCACTCAGGCCGGTAATTACTGTAAGACTGTTGCGCGGAATAACAACATCGATGTTTTGCAGGTTGTGCACCCTGGCCCCCATCACGCAAATCTCATCTTCCTGGCTCAGAGCTTCGCCTAAATCTGTATTTATTTCCTTATCTTCCAAAACCTATAATATTGCAAATCAACCAAAAAACAAAATATTATCATGCCACAAACAAACCTGCAAATGTAGTTAGCTTTATTGAGAAAAAAACACAATGAGAAGAAGGAATTGGGAATAATTGAGTAGCTCAAAAAAAAACGTTTGTGATTTTAAATGGACAAACTCCATAAGCTAAAACCCTATATAGTAATTCCCATTTTTTTCATCAGGAAGGTTGCATTCAAATTTCGACTTATCCCTGTTTTTAGTTTATAATCGAAAATCAATTCGTCGTTTTCAATCTCTACTTCAAAACGGCGGTTGCTTACGTTATTGGGAAATTCCTTTTCGAGATCGCCCAGCGAAACATCATGGGTGGCAATAATACCTGTTGCTTCCATGCCAACGAGTTGTCTCAGCAATGCCAACGATCCCAACCGTTTGTCTTTCGAGTTAGTGCCTTTTAGTACTTCATCGAGTATTACAAACATTTCTTTGCCTTTGCGTAACAGATCGATAAGGGTTTTCAGACGACTTAGTTCGGCAAAAAAGTAGCTTTCGTTTTTCTGGAGCGAATCGCTGGTGCGCATACCGGTAAATACATCAACAGGTTTGAATACAAAACGAGAAGCACAAACCGGGGCTCCGGCCATTGCCATTACAAGGTTTACGCCTACGGTTCGCAAAAAAGTGCTCTTACCTGCCATATTTGCCCCTGTAATTATGAAAAAATTTGATTTGCCATTTACCACAAGATCATTGTTTATACGCATATTGTCAGGTATTAATGGATGGCCTGCATCTTTCATCTCTAATTTGAATTCCTTTTGATGAACATCGGGAAAAACAAATTGCCGGTTGTTGTATGCAAAATTAGCGAGGCTCGAAAAAGCATCAAACTCCGAAATTACTTTTATCCAATTATCGAAATTTTCAGAATTTGAACTACGCCATTTTTCGAGTTTCAGCATATATTTGTAATCCCAAAGTAAAAGAGCATTAAGCACTATGCCCATAATCATATTGTTACGATTGTCT
>JAYENH010000172.1:0-4432 GCA_034721995.1 Bacteroidota bacterium | reverse complement strand
AATTCAACCATTTAGTAATATTGAATTTGATATTAGAAATTCAACTTGGTATGTCAAGTAACCAGCAACCAACAAACTGAACCTGAAGCACTATTTTTTTTTGAGACCAATGCAACCATTGAAAAAGAACGATAGTCAAAGCACATACAGAACGAGATAATGCAAATTGATAATAAGTTAATAAATGCGTGCATAAAGAATGAAAGAAAGGCCCAGAAGAAGTTATACGACATGTATGCTCCGGTGCTTCTCGGGTTGTGTTGCCGGTACACGCAGGATCGTTCTGAAGCCGAAGATGTATTGCAGGAGGCATTCATCAAAATTTACAAAAACTTAGACCAGTTTGCTGACAAAGGTTCTTTTGAAGGTTGGCTTAAACGCATTGTTGTAAATACGGCAATCACTCATTACCGAAAAAACCAAAAACATGCTTTTCAGGAAGATGTTACTGAAATACAGGAAAGCAGGATTTCGGGTGATAGCTTTATTGAATCGGAATTTACACGCGACGAACTGATGACTGTGATTAATAGTTTGCCCCGGGGGTATAAAATGGTTTTTAATCTTTATGCCATCGAGGGATACAAACATAAAGAAATTGCAGAAATGATAAACATCGACATCAACACATCGAAGTCGCAATATTCGAGGGCACGAAAATTAATACAGGAGAAGCTGGAAAAATTAGTAAATTATGATTTATAATTTCAGGATTAAAAAAGCAAGAATGATTATGAACAAAGCTATTAACCATAGGGACTTTAACTTTTTAAACTTTAGATTTGAAAATAAATAAAATGAACCAGGATTTTGATAACATAGGCAATATTTTCCGCGAAGGATTCGAAGGCTACTCTGTTGAGCCATCGAAATCGTTGTGGGCAAGTATTAGCCATAAGTTGTGGTTACAGGGCTTTATCCGGTTCAGTGCAGGAAGCTTCAACGTATATTACGCATCAGGAATACTTGTTGCCTCAATTGTTGGAAGCGTAGCCGTAATAAATAATTTTTCGTCGGAAGAAATAGCCACCATAACTGATACGGAAAAAACCATAAGGCAGGAACTTGAAATGCCTGCATGGTTAGAAATAAAAGATAATTATTACCCACAAGAATATTTTTCTGAGGCTTCGATAGAAGATGGAAAATTGAACTCAAGACCAAAACCTCGAAAAATAAAAACAAAAACGACAGCCCAAGCCCTTTCTCATATCCCGGATGTAAAACCGAATCCCACTTTGCAAAATAATGAATACACAGCAGAAGGGAAACCAGAAAAGGCTGTTGGTGCTGTTATGCTTAAAGATAAAAAAGCAGAAACGCCATTACAGAAAAGCATCAGCAGTAAGCCGATAAAAAATGCTGCTGATCAAAAAAAATCAGTCGAAACCGGAACAAATCTGCAATCATCAGAAAAAAACAATCCGCTTGCAGAAGAAATAATATTGAAACCCGGGGTTGCTGTAAAAAATGAAATTGCAGAAACACCGGAAATTATCGAACAACAGGAAATTCTTCAGCAGGAGAAAACAGTTTATGACACAATATTCTTT
Organism: Bacteroidota bacterium; assembly: GCA_034721995.1. Classification (GTDB taxonomy): domain Bacteria; phylum Bacteroidota; class Bacteroidia; order Bacteroidales; family M50B96; genus JAIOYV01. The sequence goes on along the minus strand of JAYENH010000172.1, from coordinate 2,879 downwards.
TATGATACTTTGATACACTACGATACTGTTTCGGTGCGTTTGCCACGGAAAAAAACCAAAGCAAAAATTTCTGTCGATTTGTTTGGAGGGCCTAATACATCAGGTTTTGTTTACAAGCACGATATAGCAGGTTTCGAAGACACGCTCAATAGCTATACTTCGGCCTCACCGGGATACCAGGCCGGGCTAAAAGTTAACTTTCATCTTAATAAGTTTGAGTTTACAAGTGGGTTATCTTATCAGCAAATAGAGGAAGATTTTAACTACAATGAGCTTACTTCTGAAAACAATCCGATTGAATACTGGCAGTATTACGAAATTGAGCCATTGCATGTAATCGACACCGTTGATTGGATATTTGTATTCGATCCCGACGACAGCAGTTTTGTTTCGGCACCATTAATCCAGGAAACCTGGACAACCCAATTCGATTCGAATTTAGTTGAAATACCTGTACATACAACTGTAATCAGAAATTACAACAACAGGAATAAATATACATACTTAAATATTCCCCTGTTGATGGGATATAAATTTTACGACAGGGACAAAATTTCGTTTACAGCTAAAGCAGGAGGAAACATCGGAATATTTATTAACGCAAAAGGAAAAGGTATTTCGTGGGCCGACCGGAAGAGCGTAATACAGCTTGATAAAGACAAATTGCCTTTTATAAAAACGAATTTTAGCTGGCTGCTTGGATTGGCCGTTAATTATCGTTTTGATGAAAAAATATCCGTAGTGCTTGAACCCTGGTACCGGGGAAGTTTAAATTCGATGTTCGACAATAAACATCCGGTATCGGCAAAAACAAACCTGCTTGGAATTAATGTAGGACTTAGGTTTCATTTATAACTATTTTAGGAGGGAGGATTATAATAACTCGTTCTGTGCTTTTTAAGCATATTTAATCTATCCCTCCTTTTTTTTAAAAAAGAAATAATTTATTGTTTAACTAACATTTTAATATCATGAGAAAAACTATTATTTTAATTAGCCTGATTGTAGCAGGCTTTATGGGCACGACCCTTGCCCAGGGTAACTTTGTGATTTCGGGAACCGTAACTGGAGCTACTACCGGTCAGTCTATTCCCAACCATGTTGTTAATGCTATCGACAGTATTGCCGGCACTATGCTTACAACAACTACCGATGCAAATGGCATGTACTCTTTTACAACGACAGTACAACCGGGCACACAAACAATGATCATAGTTACAACTATGGGCTTTTGCGGGCCAAACGATTTTTATGCTCAGGTTGTTATCCCTCCTTTTATGGGAGGAGGAGCAACGGCAGATTTTGTAATTTGTGAAACATCGACAAATAATAATTGCCAGGCAGATTTCACCTACACTAACAATATTATTTCGGGAGGTATCAATACTACTGTCGATTTTTATGATACCTCATCTGCAGGTACAGGTACAATAACTAGTTGGACATGGGACTTTGGCGATGGAAACACATCAACCCTACAAGACCCGACACATGTTTATGCCAGTGCCGGTTTTTACCAGGTTTGCCTTGATATTTTTACTTCGGATAGTTGTTCGAGTTTCTTTTGCGACTATATTTTAGTTGGTGATTCTTTTCCAACAAACAACTGCCAGGCCGATTTCTTTTACACAAACTTTCAAACACCAACCGGAAATAATAATACAGTTGAATTTATAGATTACTCTTTTTCAAGTGCAGGAACTATTGTAAGTTGGGCATGGGACTTTGGCGATGGAAACTCATCAACCCTACAAGACCCGACACATGTTTATGCCAGTGCCGGTTTTTACCAGGTTTGTTTAGAGATATTTACTTCGGATAGTTGTTCGAGTACATATTGCGAAAATATTGTAGTAAATGTATTTAATCCATCCAATTGCCAGGCAATGTTTTATTATGGAATGTCAAGTGTTTCGCCCGATGCTTTTACAGATGCTTCGTGGGCAACCGGAAATATTTTGACGTGGACCTGGGACTTTGGCGATGGTTCAACATCAACCGACCAGAACCCTATTCACCAATTTGCTTCTAGTGGTTATTACAATGTGTGTCTCGATATTACAACCGACAGTGGTTGTACAAGCAGTTACTGCGAATATATTTTATATTATAACTCAGCAGGATGTTCTGCCGATTTTTATTCGTACAGCAACAACCCCGGTGGGTATGGACTCGATTACACATTCCAGGATATGTCTTATGGAAACGTAATTGAGTGGACATGGGACTTTGGCGATGGAACAACTTCGACACTTCAAAACCCAACGCATACTTATTCGGCTTATGGTGTCTATAATGTTTGCCTGAGTATTTTTACATCCGATAGTTGTACAAGCACAGCATGTTACGATGTGTATGCCATAGATTCTACATCGACCGGTTGTAATGCTTACTTTGCTTATGGTGGTACAGGTGGTATAATGTTGCCGGGAGTATTTGTTGATGGTTCAACATCGACCGGAAACATACTTGCCTGGTTCTGGAGCTTTGGAGATGGTGCTTATTCTACCGACCAAAACCCAACTCACTACTACGCTTCATCAGGGTATTACAATGTATGCCTCGATATAGTTACAGATAATGGTTGCGCCGACACTTATTGTGATACCATTTATTACGACTCGACAGGGGTATCGTGGTGCAATGCCAATTTTGATTATGTTTTCAATCCAAGTATAAATTGTGTTTATGGCTACGATTTTACCGACTTTTCAACTGCATCGGGAAATATTCTAAGCTGGACATGGGACTTTGACGATGGCACAACATCGACCGATCAGAACCCTGTGCATTGTTTCAGTGCAACAGGAGTTTATCATGTATGCCTTGAGATTATGACAGACGACAGTTGCACAAGCAGTTATTGCAATTACATTCAT
>JAYENH010000171.1:0-4440 GCA_034721995.1 Bacteroidota bacterium | reverse complement strand
TCTTATTCAGGCTAAAGTTAGTGCAGATAAAGATCTTAAAGAAGCCTCGGTTACAAATAAGGAAGTGTACGATTTTCTTGGTTCGGTATCGAATAAATACGGAATAGGATTTTGGAAACCGGGGGCCGGTATTATCCATCAGGTTGTTTTAGAAAATTACGCATTCCCAGGTGGGATGATGATAGGTACAGACTCGCATACCCCAAATGCCGGTGGTTTGGGAATGGTAGCAATTGGTGTTGGCGGTGCCGATGCTGTTGATGTAATGGCCGGTATGCCCTGGGAGTTGAAATTTCCAAAACTAATTGGTATAAAATTAACAGGAAAACTTAGTGGCTGGGTTGCTGCAAAAGATGTAATACTGAAAGTTGCAGGGATACTTACCGTAAAAGGTGGTACCGGGGCAATTGTTGAATATTTTGGCGAGGGCGCAAAAAATCTTTCGTGTACCGGAAAAGGAACAATTTGCAACATGGGGGCCGAAATTGGCGCAACAACTTCGCTATTTGGTTACGACAAAAAAATGTCGGACTACCTGAAAATTACTGACCGTGAAGAAATTGCCAACGAGGCCGATAAAGTTGCCCTGTACCTGACAGGCGATCCTGAAGTTTATGCAAAGCCCGAACAATATTTCGACGAGGTAATCGAGATAAATTTATCGGAACTCGAACCATACATCAACGGGCCTTTTACTCCCGATTTGGCTACACCCGTTTCGGAATTTGCCAAAGCAGTAAAGAAAAACAACTGGCCCGAAAAAATGGAAGTCGGCCTGATTGGTTCATGTACAAATTCGTCGTACGAAGATATTAGCCGGGCCGCATCGCTTGCACAACAGGCTATCGACAAAAAATTAAAAGTAAAAGCCGAATATACTGTTACACCCGGTTCCGAACTTGTTCGTTACACCGTAGACCGCGATGGCTTTCTTGACACTTTTGAAAAGATAGGCGGCATTGTGCTTGCAAATGCTTGTGGGCCTTGCATTGGCCAGTGGGCACGCCATGATGCAGATAAGCAAAAGCGAAATTCAATTATGACTTCGTTTAACCGGAACTTTGCCAAACGCAACGATGGCAATCCAAACACCCATGGCTTTGTTGCATCGCCCGAAATGGTTACTGCTTTTGCAATTGCCGGCGACCTCACTTTTAATCCGTTGAAAGATTATCTTATAAACGAAAATGGCGAAAAGGTAAAACTCGACGAACCGGTAGGTTTGGAATTGCCCGCCAAAGGTTTTGCTGTTGAAGATGCCGGATATGTGGCACCTGCAAAAGATGGCAGCAAGGTGGAAGTGGTTGTAGATTCCGGGTCGGAGCGTCTGCAGTTGCTTACTCCTTTTAAAGAATGGGACGGAAATGATATTATCGGCCTAAAACTTTTGATAAAAGCAAAAGGTAAATGTACAACCGATCATATTTCGATGGCAGGGCCCTGGTTACGTTTCCGTGGACATTTGGACAATATTTCGAATAACATGCTTATTGGAGGGGAGAATTTCTTTAATGAAAAAACCAACGAAATTAAAAACCAGCTTACCGGAGAGTATGGCGAGGTGCCTGCTACAGCAAGGGCATACAAAGCCGAAGGTTTTGGTTCGATAGTAATTGGAGACGAAAATTATGGCGAAGGTTCATCGCGCGAACATGCTGCAATGGAGCCGCGCTTTTTGGGAGTAAGGGTTGTACTGGTAAAATCGTTTGCCCGTATCCACGAAACTAACCTGAAAAAGCAGGGAATGCTTGGACTTACTTTCGCAAATAAGGCTGATTATGATAAAATTTTGGAAGATGATACATTTGATGTTGTTGGTTTAAATGAGTTTGCCCCGGACAAAGTATTAAAACTTGTAGTCAATCATAAGGATGGAAGCAGCGACGAAATCATAACAAATCATACTTATAACAAAAATCAAATAGAGTGGTTTAAAAATGGTAGTGCATTAAATTTGATTAGAAAAGGTAACATGTAGTGTTTGCTTAGAAGAACTTTAAAAAGCGGGTATCGATTTTTTCGATACCCGTTTTTTTTTATGTTATATTATGGTATAGTTTACATGGTTTTGTCGGGCACAAGCAAAGTTGTTTAATATTGTCATATATTTTAGAAGTGATAATTTAACATGCTGTGAGTTAAAATCCCTTCTAAGCCAAAAAACCTGTTGTTGTTTTGGATATTTTGCTATTAAGATTTAAACTAATTCTAAATACTATTGCTCCAATATCTGCCTACGTTGATGTATTACAAAATATTTATTCTGATATCCAGGATATTAATAAACAATTGATAATTAATCTAAATAGCAAATTAATATATCTTGCTAATTCCCTGACACTAATCACATCTAAATCTAAGTAAAGTCATGTTTTTTCGATTTTCCTTCCCATATTTTTAACGATGAATTTAATGAGGAAATGGAACAGTAAAAAGCACTTTTCAATTTGCTGTTTTGATAAAATAAATAGTGAGAACCAATTTAAACTAAAACAAAAATGGCAGAAGTTCAGGAATTAGTAACAAAACTGGCTGACAAACTCGGGCGGGAAAGAGCAAGCTTAATGCCAATACTTCAGGAAATTGTTGAAGAGAACAAGTACCTCTCGAAAGAAGCAATGATTGAAGTGGCGAAGCAACTTGATTTATCGGCAGCAGATGTTTATGGAACTGCATCGTTTTATTCGTTCTTAGACACCGAAGAAAGAGGCGAATATGTGATACGGGTCTGTAAATCGATTATTGCTGAAATGAAAGGCAAAAAAGAAATTATTAAAACACTTGAAAATTTATTTAAGATCAAGGTTGGAGAAACATCTTCGTGCAAAAAGTTTACACTGCTCGAAACTAACGATATTGGATGGAGCGACCATGAACCGTCAATGTTGATAAACGATGTTCCTTACATTGACCTTACCCCTGACAAGGTAATAAAAATTATTTGCAAATACCGCAATAAAAAATAGGTCAATGTTCTTTATCAATTTAAAAACAACTTAAAAGAGCAAAACAAATGAGTAATACAAATAATAGTTTAAACAGGGCTGATGTAATCTTTGGCGGATACACAGCAGAAAAATATAAAGTCCTACAGGAAACACTGAAAAGGACACCTGAAGATATCATTCAGGAAATTACTGAGTCGGGCATGCGCGGACGAGGTGGTGCCGGTTTCCCAACTGGTTTGAAATGGAAATTTGCAGCCCAGCAGAAAAGCGATGAAAAATATGTAATCTGCAATGCTGACGAAGGCGAACCAGGCACATTTAAAGACCGTGAAATACTTATGAAAGTTCCACGGAAAGTATATTCCGGTATGGCAATATGCGGCCATGTAATCGGGGCAAAAAAGGGAATTATCTATTTGCGTGGCGAATATAAATTTCTGTTTCCCGAACTGGCCAAAGAAAGGGAGGTATTTAACGAATATGCAAAAAAATTCGGTTTAGATTTTTCAATAGAGTTTTGGTTTGGCAGTGGTGCTTATGTTTGTGGCGAAGAAACAGCCCTTATCGAATCGTTGGAAGGAAAGCGAGGCGAACCCCGCAATAAACCTCCTTATCCTGTTGTTGAAGGTTTTCACAACGAGCCAACAGTTATAAACAATGTTGAGACTTTTGTAAATGCAAACATGATAATGCGTATTGGCCACGACGAATTCAACAAACTTGGTACACAAGATTCACGTGGGTCGAAATTGTTTTCTGTTTCGGGCGATACCCCAAAACCAGGTGTATTTGAACTTGAGCTTGGAATGAAATTATCGGAATTTGTTAATGAATTTGGCGATGGCGATACAAAAGCTGTTCAGGTTGGTGGCGCATCGGGCTTTTGCGTACCGCGTAAAAAATTCGAGGAAACCATTATTGGCTTCGAAGGCATCCCAACAGGAGGATCAATGATGATTTTCAACAGTACACGTTCGATGTACAATGTGTTGCATAACTACCTTGAGTTTTTCTGCGAAGAATCATGCGGACAATGCACACCATGTAGAATTGGAACACAACAATTATTAAAAGGTGTTGAGGCTATTAAAAACAAAGAGAAACCTGAAGCATATATTAGCCAATTGCTCAAACTTTCGGATACTATGAAAATTGCATCGAAATGTGGCCTGGGCCAATCGGTGGCAAATGCTTTTACTTCAATAGTTGAGAACTTCACCGAAGAAATGGTTTACTAATTTTTTGCTAATCAAAATAAATCGGATAAAAATGGATTCAAAACAAATAAATCTTACTATAGATGACATCAAGGTTACAGTCGATGATGGAACTTCGATACTTGATGCTGCCAAAAAAGTAAATGTTCATATCCCAACACTTTGCCACCACGAGGACTTGTGTGTTGCTGGTAATTGCAGGATATGTGTTGTTGAGGTAGAAGGACAAAAAACACTGAGTGCCTCTTGTGCTGTACCTGCCAACGAAGGTATGG
>JAYENH010000170.1:0-4444 GCA_034721995.1 Bacteroidota bacterium | reverse complement strand
CTCGCCCCCTCTCTCCCTCGCCCCCTCGCCCTCCTCTCATACTCTCGCTCCAACATTTGCGTTAGTGTATAGTTTAGTATATTTTTGATGTCAAATTTTTATTATGAAAAGAACAAACATTTTAATTCTATTATCCCTTGTATCAGTAATTTGTCTTCTGGGGTTCACAAGTTCGGAACAGGACGAACACAGACGAAACAATGTATTAATAGATATTGTCGTACAGGGTTTGCAGCGAAACCATTTTTCAGAAGTTGATATTGATGATGATTTCTCGTCGCGGGTATTTGAAATTTATCTTCACAGGCTCGATTATAGCAAACGTTTTCTATTTAAATCGGATGTTGAAGACCTTTCCGTTTTCGAAACAAAAATTGATGACGAAATAAAAAACCGAAGTTTTGCTTTATTAGAAAAGTCGATTGAATTAATGGATAAAAGGGTTGAGGAAACCCGGGTTATTTATCAGGAAATATTGGAAAAACCCTTTGATTTTACTGTTGAAGAAGATTTTGAAATGGATTCCGAAAAGCGCGACTATCCCGCATCGTCCGAAGAAATGAATGAGCTTTGGCGTAAAATATTGAAATACCAAACTCTTGCTCGCTTAGAGAATAAATTGGAGAATCAGGAAAAGGCAATTGAGAAAAACGATACTTCGATCGAAATAAAAACTTTTGCCCAAATTGAGGAAAACTGCCGAAAAGCAATTTTAAAACGAAACAATAGTTGGTTTCATAGTTACGATCAGTTGGAATGGCCCGACAGGCGTAGCACATACCTGAATGCAATTACAAGCTCATTTGATCCTCATACTTCGTTTATGCCGCCCCGCGACAAGGAGAACTTCGATATTGGAATGACCGGACAATTCGAGGGTATTGGCGCAACCTTGACATCGAGAGATGGTTACGTTACCGTTACAAGGATTGTTGTTGGAAGTGCCTCGTGGAAACAGGGTGAACTACAAGAGGAAGACAAAATTTTAAAGGTAGCACAGGGCAACGAAGAGCCTGTTGATATTGTTGATATGAGATTGGATAAGGCTGTTAAATTGATCCGTGGCCCAAAAGATTCGGAAGTGCGGCTTACTGTTCAGAAAATAGATGCTTCGGTAGTGGTAATCCCTATTATTCGCGATGTGGTAATCCTAAAAGAAACGTACGCAAAATCGGTAATCATCGATGATGATAGTAAAATCGGTTATATAAAGCTGCCAAAATTTTATGCGGATTTCAACAAAAAAGGAGGACGCAATTGCGCCGAAGATATGGCTCTCGAAATTGAAAAGCTAAAGGAAGAAAATGTAGATGGAATAATAATCGACTTGCGTAATAATGGAGGAGGCTCCTTACAGGATGTAGTGAAAATTGCAGGATTGTTTATCGAAGATGGCCCTATTGTTCAGGTGAAAGCCCGCAATCTGGAACCATTTATTTTTGAAGATAAAGATGAAAAAGTGCAGTACGATGGCCCTCTTGCAATTATGGTAAACCCTTTTAGTGCAAGTGCATCGGAAATATTAGCAGCTGCTATGCAAGATTACCATAGGGCTGTAATAGTTGGTAGCTCATCGACTTACGGTAAAGGCACTGTTCAAAAGATTATCGACTTCGATCGGATATTGCCTTCTAACCTGTCTGACTTAAAACCATTAGGTGCAATGAAAGTTACTATGCAAAAGTTTTACAGGATAAACGGGGGAACAACCCAATTACAGGGTGTTATTCCGGACATCATCCTGCCAAATAATTATTCGTATCTCGATATTGGCGAAAAAGACCTTGATTATCCATTACCATTCGATAATATAGATGCTGCCAAATACGATACATGGAAAGGCTCATGGGAAAAGTCGATTAAGAAAATCAGAAAAAAATCAGAAAAAAGAGTAGGTGGAAATAAGATATTTGCAGGAATAGAACAAAATGCTCATCGCCTAAAAGACAGGAAATCGGAAACTATTGTATCGCTCAATCTTGAGAAATTTAAAATAGAAAAGAAAAATTTACAAGAACAAAGTAAAAAATATAAAGATTTATTGAGAGAACCGACCGGGATAAAAATTGTTAGTTTGAAAAGCGATATTTTAGAAATAGAAAAAGACAGTGTTGACGAAATCAAGCTGAAGTGGCATAAAAATCTTGGTAAGGATGTTTATCTTTTCGAAACGGTAAACATTTTAAACGACCTTATGTGAAAACCTGACGTGTTGGAGTGATGTCCCTGTCCACGCATCACTCCAATTCCCTATCACTCCATTATTGTAAACCTTGTATTGTTTGTCAACTAAAAAGCTTTATAGTTTAACAAATGTTTTGCCCAAGCAGGAAAATTGAATTTTTTGTTGGCTTTTTTGTTGTCGAGATAGAACAATTTTAATACTGTATTGTTGAAATAGAATTAAATGTAAATGAATTAATTATTATGGCAAAGTATTCGATTAAAGATTTAGAGAATTTATCCGGTGTTAAAGCTCACACATTAAGAATATGGGAGAAAAGATACAAGTTTGTTGTGCCGCAAAGGACTGATACTAATATTAGATATTACTCCGAGGAGGATTTAAAAAAACTGCTTAATGTTTCTGTACTAAACAATTATGGATATAAAATATCGAAAGTAGCATTGTTTAGCGATGAGTTGTTGAAAAAACGAGTAATGGAGGTTTTTGACGAATCTGCAAGCTCGAACAGTCAGGTCGACAATTTGGTTTTGGCAATGATTGACCTTAACGAAGAGAAATTTGAAAAATTATTTTCGGGGTTTATCCTGCGAAATGGTTTTGAGAATACTATGAATAATATAATTTATCCTTTTCTTGAGAAAACCGGTATTCTTTGGCAAATTGGGAAGATAAACCTGGCGCAGGAACACTTTACAAGTAATTTAATAAGACAAAAAATTATTGTTGCTATTGATAGCCAAATTGGAAATGCAAAAAAGAATGCAAAAAACTTTACACTGTTTTTGCCTGAAGGGGAATTGCATGAAATGGGACTTTTGTTTTTTGCATATTTGTTGAAAAAGCAAGGACATAATGTAAGATATTTTGGCCAATCGATACCTATTAAATGTTTGAAGGAATCCGAAGATGTATTAAAAACAGATTATTTCCTTACATCCTTGTCTTCAAAAGTAAAGAAATTAAATATCAGCGATATGATTTCTGAATTTCTTGTAATATTTCCTGATAGTGAATTTATTGTTTCGGGGCTACAGATTAAGGATATGGATTTATCTAAATTTCCACGATTATTACATTTTTCAAATTTGGATGAATTTAAAGAGATTTTGTCGAAGATTTAGAAAGGCAAAAGGCGAAAGCAAAAGTAAAAAGGCGAAAATGAAAAAAAGAAGGCGGTTTGTACAAACCGCCTTCTTTTTATTAAATCATCAATCATCTCCCGATAGCTATCGGGACATCAATCGTCAATCGTCAATCATCAATCTAATGTCATCCGCAACCCGAACAACTTGAGCAACCTTCGGAATCGGTTGAGCATCCTTGATCGATTTCGTGTTCGCTTGCCTCGCGTAAATCAACAACCTCGCCTGTAAAAAAAAGTGTGTTTCCTGCCATCGGGTGGTTGAAATCCATTTTTACCGTGTTCTCCGTAATTTCCATGACTTTGCCATCCATACGGTTTCCGTTCGAGTCTCTCATCGGAATCGAGTTTCCAACAACTAAGAGGTCGTTGTGCTCTTCGCCATTCGATGCAAAGATGTCTTTGTTTATATTAACAATTGCACGCTCGTCTATTTCGCCATAACCTTCCTTTGGCTTAAGCATAAAGTCGAACTTATCGCCGCAAGCCAAGCCCGCCAGCTTTTCTTCAAAAGCCGGTAACATTTGCCCGTTCCCAAAGAGAAATTCCATTGGGCGGTCGGCATTTACTTGTTCAACTATTTCACTGTTTTTTTCGTTTGCACGCAATTCGTAAGTCAATGAAACAAATTTGTTTTTTTCTATTACCATAGTTCTTATTTTTCGTTTTAAAATTTTTGCAAAAAAACATAAAAATTTTTGCATTTAAAATTGTCGGGCAAACTTTTTGTTGATTTAAAACAATGGCATTTTTCATTTCGACAGTTCGCCTTGTAGCGTAGCGAAAAGGTGAACGGAGAAATCTCATGCTATTTCCCATTGCAGTTCCAAATAAAAAACATGTATTGAAAAAGTCAATATTAAAAAAGTGTCAACTACTTTTGCAGGGCAACCGCATGAAAAAAAGAAAAATTAATTTTATAAAGCCACAGATTCTCAGATTGATTATTCAATTATTTGACAGAAATCATTAAGCTACTGATTACGAATATTATCATCTCATTATTTTGAAAATAATATACAAAGCCAATAAGAAATCATTTTGTTATTTGCACAGATTTAAAACAAGCATAGCTTTTTTTTGTGTAAATTATTTACAATCTGAGAATCTGTGGC
>JAYENH010000169.1:0-16911 GCA_034721995.1 Bacteroidota bacterium | reverse complement strand
TATTGCTTCTCCAATTCCAATGTAAAGTGCTTCTTTTGTTACCCGAAGCAATTTTTTAACTTCATCAGAAATTTCACCAACTGTAAAAGTGTAAGCAGAATCGCCATAAAAACCATTCATTAAAACTCCACAATCGACCGAAACAATATCTCCTTCCTGCAATTTGTATTCGCCGGGTATTCCGTGAACGACACTATCGTTTACCGAAATACATAAAGTATTTGGGAAACCATCGAAATTTAAAAATCCCGGTATCCCTCCATTATTTCTGATAAATTTTTCTGCAACTTTATCAAGTTCAATGGTCTTAACTCCCGGCTTAATCAAAGGTGCAATTTGGGCATGTGTTTTTGCCACGAGCTGATTACTTAATCGTAATAGCTCTATTTGCTCCTCTGTTTTATAAAATATCATCAAAGAACTTTAAAATCTACATACCGGAAGCCGCTCCGGCCCTACCTTTTATCCTTCCACTTTTTGTTAATCCATCGTAATGGCGCATTAACAAATGGCTTTCAATTTGTTGCAATGTATCAAGTACAACACCCACCAAAATCAATAGTGATGTTCCACCAAAAAATTGTGCAAACTGGTTATTAACGCCGGCAATCATTGCAAAGGCCGGTAATATTGCTACCAAAGCCAAAAAGACAGAACCCGGCAATGTTATACGGGACATAACTGCATCAAGAAACTCCATGGTTTTACGCCCAGGTTTTACGCCCGGAATAAAACCACCATTGCGTTTCATATCCTCGGCCATTTGATTTGGGTTGACAGTTACTGCAGTATAAAAATATGTAAAAGCAATAATTAATAACGCAAAAACAAAGTTGTATGCAAATCCCGTAAAGTTAGTAAAACTCATAGCGAGCCAACTCATGCTCTCTGCACTACCATACTGAACAAATGCCATTGGAACAAACATTATTGCCTGGGCAAAAATGATAGGCATAACTCCGGCAGCATTTACTTTAAGTGGAATATACTGGCGAACACCTCCATATTGCTTGTTCCCTACAATTCGTTTTGCGTATTGAACCGGAATTCGTCGTGTTCCTTGTACCAATAATATTGTAGCAACAAAAATAAGGAACATAATTACTAATTCTAGCAGAAACATTACTAAGCCTCCTCCTGATTGTTCGATTCGCGACGAGAATTCACCTATTAAAGCAAATGGTAAACGTGCAATAATACCAATCATAATTATGAGGGAAATACCATTTCCAATTCCCTTATCTGTAATCCTTTCACCAAGCCACATAACAAACATGGTTCCCGATGTAAGCATTAACATTGATAATATCCAGAAAAATGTTCCGTCGCTAACAAAAGCAGATGGAGGAAGTTGCATACGCAAATTCGCCAAATAGCTTGGGCCTTGTAATAAAAGTATTAGTACTGTAAGATACCGGGTAATTTGGTTCATCTTTTTTCGGCCACTTTCACCTTCGCGTTGTAAGCGTTGGAAATAAGGAATTGCCATACCTAATAACTGAACAACAATTGAGGCAGTAATGTAGGGCATGATGCCGAGTGCAAATATTGAAGCGTTTCCAAATGCCCCTCCCGAGAACATATTTAACAAGCCCATCAACCCCTCCTGAGATTGACTTTGAAGTTGTGTTAATTGATTTGGATCAATACCCGGAATTACAATAAATGAACCAAGTCTATATATCAGTATAAACCCAAGAGTTGTAATGATCCGACTCCTAAGATCTTCAATTTTGTATATATTCCCAATGGTTTCAATAAATCCTTTCATGAAATTACAGTTTTACAACAGTCCCCTGCGCTTCGATAATAGCTGCTTCGGCTGATTTTGAAAAAGAATGTGCTTTAACTTCTAATTTGGCAGTTAATGTACCATTACCCAATATCTTTACCAAATCACGTTTGGAAACCAAACCATGATTAACAAGGGTTTCAATGCCGATAACTGATAAACTGTTGTTATCAGCCAGCATTTGTAAAGAGCTAATATTTACACCTTTGTATTCCTTACGATTACGGTTAGTGAATCCAAATTTTGGAACAACACGCTGCAAAGGCATTTGGCCGCCTTCGAAACCAATCTTACGAGAGTAACCCGAACGTGACTTTTGTCCTTTGTGGCCTCGTGTAGAGGTTCCACCATATCCGGAACCCTGGCCACGACCTATGCGTTTCACCTTTTTTGTAGCTCCTGCTGCTGGTTTTAAATTACTTAAATCCATGTCTATTATAATATTCTGTTTTCAACTAAATTTCATCCATAAGTACAAGGTGATTCACCTTTGCAACCATACCCCTAATTTGGGGAGTATCTTCATGTTCAACAACAGCACTAATCTTACGAAGTCCAAGGGCTTCTAAAGTTTTCTTTTGTCGTTGTGTACTTCCAATTTTGCTGCGTACTTGTTTTATTCTAAGTTTTGCCATATCCGGTTTTTTTAATTGCCAAGTTCAAAAACAAAGCAATTTATCCATTGAAGACCTTATCTAATGATATACCCCTGTGTTCTGCAACTGTTTGTGCATCACGCATTTCGGTAAGAGCTTTAACAGTAGCCTTAACTAAATTGTGATGATTTGATGAACCCTTTGACTTTGCTAATACATCGGTAATTCCGACACTCTCCAACACTGCCCTCATCGCACCTCCGGCTTTTACACCTGTACCAGGCGAAGCAGGTTTAATGAAAACTTTTGCACCACCGTAATGAGCTAATTGTTCGTGTGGAATAGTTCCTTTTTGAACAGGTACTTTAATAAGGTTTTTCTTTGCAGCTTCTATTCCCTTTGCAATAGCAGTAGTTACTTCGTTGGCTTTTCCTGTGCCCCATCCTATGGTGCCATTTTCGTCGCCAACAACCACAATTGCTGAAAAGCTAAATGTTCTACCTCCTTTGGTAACCTTAGTAACCCGGTTAATACCAACAAGGCGGTCTTTCAGTTCAATGTCTGTATTTCTTACTTTATTTCCTATTGTTTCAGCCATACTATTAAAATTTTAGACCAGCTTTCCTGGCTGCTTCTGCTAATGATTTTACCCTTCCGTGGTATAAATATCCATTTCTATCGAAAACAACAGTTTCTATTTTGGCTGATTTAGATTTTTCGGCAATTAATTTTCCTACCAAACCCGCCTGTTGAATTTTATTTATATCTGTTTTCGATGCAATATCTTTATTCAATGAAGAAGCCGATACGAGTGTTTTTGCAGTGGTGTCATCAATTACCTGTACACTAATCTGCTTGTTGCTCCTAAATATCGACAAACGAGGTATATTTCCATCGCCTGAAATCTTCTTCCTGATTCTTTTCTTAATCCGAGTTCTTCTATCAACTTTTGACAAAGCCATGATTTCGTATTTTTAAATATTATTTAGCAGCACTTTTACCTGCTTTCCTTCTTAATTCTTCACCAACAAACTTAATCCCTTTACCTTTATAAGGTTCCGGTGGACGCAATGAACGTATCTTTGCAGCTACCTGACCAATAAGTTGCTTATCAATACTTTTTAAAGTAAGTATTGGGTTTGCACGACGTTCGGTTTTGGCTTCAAACTCAACTTCCTTTGGCAATTCAATAATAATATTATGTGAATACCCAAGTGCAAGATCAAGTAACTGACCTTTTTTCTCGGCTTTGTAACCAACACCAACTAATTCCTGCTGAATGGTATATCCCTGTGATACTCCAATAACCATGTTGTTAATTAGCGAGCGATACAATCCGTGCAGGGCTTTATGTCTTTTTTGTTCGGTTGGCCGTTCAATCTTTATTGCCCCATCTTCAACTTTAACCACCATATCAGGATTCACCTTTTGTGATAATTCGCCTAAAGGCCCTTTCACAGTAACAGTGTTATCCTTGCCTACTGCTACATTTACCTTTTCAGGTATACTAATGGGTAATTTTCCTATTCGTGACATCTACAATCCTCCTTCCATTAATAAACGTAACATAATACTTCTCCACCAACATTCTGTTTGCGCGCCTCCTTATCGGTGATAACACCGTGTGAAGTCGAAAGGACTGCAACTCCCAATCCATTCAATACACGTGGAATTTCAGTGGTATTAACATATTTTCTTAAACCCGGCCTACTAATTCTTTTCAGTTTTTTAATAGCAGGAACTTTGGATTTCGGATGATACTTCAAAGCAATTTTTATTGAACCTTGCTTTAAATCATCCTCGAATTTGTAACTCAGGATATATCCCTTATCATAAAGAAGTTTTGTAATTTCTTTCTTGATATTTGATGCAGGAATTTCAACTATCTTGTGTTTTGCCATGATAGCATTCCTAACCCTTGTCAGATAATCTGAAATTGGATCTGTCATTTTTTTACATTTATTATTTTACCAACTCGCTTTTTTTACACCCGGCATTAAACCGGCCGATGCCATTTCTCTGAATGTAATTCTACTAATTCCAAACTGGCGCATGTATCCTTTTGGTCTACCTGTAAGTTTACAGCGATTATGATATCTTATAGGCGTTGAATTTTTTGGTAATTTTTGTAATCCTACAAAATCACCTTCAGCCTTTAATCTTGCTCGTTTTTCAGCATATTTTTCAATAAGCTTTTTTCGCTTTACTTCCCGAGCTTTCATTGATTCCTTTGCCATGAACTAGTTCTTTTTTGATTTTTTAAATGGTAAGCCAAACTCTTTCAGCAGAGCGTATCCTTCCTCGTCGGTTTTGGCGGTAGTAACAAATGTAATATCAAGACCCAAAATCATATTAATCTTATCAATTTCAATTTCGGGAAATATTATTTGTTCAGTTATCCCCAACGAATAATTTCCTTTTCCATCAAATTTGTAGTTGATGCCACGAAAATCCCGTATTCGTGGAAGGGAAACAGATATCAACCTCTCTAAGAATTCATACATGCGCTCGCGTCGAAGTGTAACTTTAACACCAATTGGCATTTTCTTTCTTAGTTTAAAGTTCGAGATATCTTTTCTGGAAACAGTTTGAACTGCTTTTTGCCCAACTATTGATGTAAGCTCTTTCTGGGCAGTATCTATTAATTTTTTATCTGCAATTGCTTTACCAACTCCTTGGTTTAATACTATTTTAACCAATCGCGGTACCTGCATTATACTTGAATAACCAAATTCCTTTTGTAATGCAGGGATTACATCTTTGGCATATTTTCCACTAAAGTTAGATGTATATTCCATTACTTAATTTCCTCCCCTGATTTTTTTGCGTACCGCACTAACTTATTTGTCTTTTCACTTATTCTTCGTCCTATCCTTGTTGCTTCACCTGAAGAGGGATCAACAAGTAAGATATTTGATATATGAATAGGTGCTTCTTTTTTAACAATTCCACCTTCGGGAGTTTCAGCATTTGGCTTGGTATGTTTCGACACCATGTTTACGCCTTCAACTATTGCTCGTCTTTTGGCAGGTATTACTTCGAGTATTTTGCCTTGCTGGCCTTTATACTCACCAGAAATGACAATTACCTGATCCCCTTTTTTTATGTGTAGTTTTTTCAGCATTTCACTTTTTTTTTATCAATTACAGAACCTCAGGGGCTAAAGAAATAATTTTCATGTATTGCTTATCTCGCAACTCACGTGCTATTGGGCCAAAAATCCGTGTCCCACGCATTTCGTCTGCCTGATTTAATAGTACACATGCGTTATTATCAAAACGGATATATGAACCATCTGGTCTTCTGATTTCTTTCTTTGTACGCACCACAACTGCTTTCGAAATAGTTCCTTTCTTTACTTCGCCTGATGGAAGTGCAGATTTAATGGTTACAATTATCAAATCGCCAATACTTGCGTATCTTTTCCTTGTTCCTCCAAGTACACGGATACATAATACTTCTTTTGCGCCACTATTGTCGGCAACTGTAAGCCTACTTTCCTGTTGTATCATGATTATTTAGCTCTTTCTACAATTTCAACTAATCTCCATCGCTTATTCTTACTAAGCGGACGGGTTTCCATTATTCTAACTGTGTCGCCTGTGTTACAGTCATTTTTCTCATCGTGTGCGGTAAATTTTGATGTCTTGTTAAGGTACTTACCGTAAATAGGGTGTTTTTCTTTTCGTTTTACAGCGATAACAATGGACTTTTCCATCTTATTGCTAACAACAATACCAATTAGCTCTTTTCTTAAATTTCTCTTTTCCATTGCTGTACTACTCGTTATTTAATTTTCCGCTTAATTCCCGTGTCTTAATTTCAGTTTTTAACCTTGCAACATTTCTCCGTGAATTTGGTATCTTCTGAGGATTATCCAATGGTGAAACTGAATGGTTTAACTTTAGCTTTAAAAGAATTGTCTTCTCCTCGTCTAAGCGCTCAAGAAGTTCTTTATTTGTTAACTGAATAATTTCTGAATTTTTCATTACTCCAACCTTGCTTATTCAACGTAATCGTTTCTTACAATAAATTTTGTGCTAATTGGCATTTTTTGAGCCGCCAATCGTAAGGCCTCTTTTGCTATATTTAAAGGTACGCCTTCTGCTTCGAAAAGGATTCTTCCAGGAGAAACCCTTGCAACAAACATCTCGGGAGCTCCTTTACCTTTTCCCATTCTAACTTCGGCGGGCTTTTTTGTAATTGGTTTATCAGGGAATATTCGTATCCAAATCTGGCCTTCACGTTTCATGTGCCTTGTAACAGCCTGCCGTGCAGCCTCTATTTGTCTACCGGTAATCCATGATTCCCCTAATGCTTTTATCCCAAATGAACCAAATGCTAATTGATGGCCACGGTTTGCGTTACCTTTCATCCGGCCTTTTTGCATTCGTCTGTATTTTGTTTTTTTTGGTTGTAACATTGCTTGCTATTTTTATTCGATTGCTATTTTATCAATCGTAAAATCTCTTATTAATTTCTTCTCCTCTTAAATCCACCACCTTGATGATTTTTCTGCTCTTTTAAACCTACATTTGGAGAAAGGTCTCGTTTGCCATAAAGCTCTCCTTTACAAATCCAAACTTTCACTCCAATTTTTCCAACTTTTGTATCAGCTTCTGTAAGTGCATAATCGATATCGGCACGTAGGGTATGAAGAGGAGTACGTCCTTCCTTAAACATTTCTGAGCGAGCCATTTCAGCACCATTTAGGCGTCCTGAAATTTGAATTTTTATTCCTTCTGCACCCATTCTCATTGTTGATGCGATGGCCATTTTAATAGCTCTACGGTATGCAATACGTCCTTCTAATTGTCTGGCGATATTAGTCCCCACAATTATAGCATCGAGTTCGGGTCGTTTAATCTCAAAAATATTAATTTGAACTTCCTTCTTGGTAATTTTCTTTAATTCCTCTTTAAGCTTGTCGACTTCCTGTCCGCCTTTACCTATAATAATACCAGGACGTGCAGTATGTACAGTAACAGTAACGAGTTTAAGGGTACGTTCAATGATTATTCTGGAAATACTGGCTTTAACAAGGCGGGCATTCAAATATTTACGGATTTTGTCATCTTCAACCAGTTTATCGGCATACTTTTTACCTCCAAACCAATTGGAATCCCATCCCTTAACAATTCCTAACCTATTTCCTATTGGATTTACTTTTTGTCCCATTACAGTTTCTTATTCGTTTTCAGTTTCTTCTTCACCATCGCTATCGACATCAACCATCTCAGTAACTTTACTATCAACAAATAGAGTTACATGATTTGATCTTTTTCTGATTCTGTGAGCACGTCCTTGTGGTGCAGGCCGCAATCTCTTTAAAATCCTGGCCGAATCAACAAAAACCTCGCTAACAATCAAATCGCTATCTTCTATCCTAATATCTTCGTTTTTGGCTTGCCAGTTGGCGATGGCCGAAAGCAAAAGTTTTTCAATCCGTCTTGATGCTTCTTTCTTACTAAATTTGAGAACATTCAATGCTTTGTTCACCTCCATACCCCTAATCATATCAACAACTAGTCTCATTTTTCGAGGCGATGTCGGACAATTTCGTAGCGAAGCAAAATATTTCTTGCTCCTTTCTTCTTTGGCTCTTTCAGCCGATGTTCTTTTTCTTGCGCCCATGTTTTTTCCTTTGGATATTATTGAAATTCTTTTAATGGCAATTTACCTATCTTTTCTTATTGCCGGCATGGCCTCTATAAGTACGTGTTGGTGAAAATTCGCCTAATTTATGCCCAACCATATTTTCGGTTACATATACTGGGATAAATTTATTCCCATTGTGCACGGCAAATGTATTTCCTACAAAATCGGGTGAAATCATCGAGCGTCGTGCCCATGTTTTAATTACCGCTTTTTTGCCGCTATCATTCATTGTATTAACCTTGCGCTCAAGTTTATAATCAATAAATGGGCCTTTTTTTAATGATCTGCTCATAACTACCTATTATTCAAATTACTTTCTTCTTTCAATAATATACTTATTCGAAGCTTTCTTTTTATATCTTGTTTTGAAACCTTTTGCAGGAATACCATTCCTTGAACGTGGCAATCCTCCTGATGCACGTCCTTCGCCACCACCCATTGGATGATCTACTGGATTCATAACAACCCCACGTACTCGTGGACGTCGTCCTAACCAACGCGAACGTCCAGCTTTTCCTGACCTTTCAAGTTGATGATCGGAATTTGATACACTACCTATTGTAGCTTTACAGGTTATTAATACCCGACGTATTTCTCCCGATGGCATTTTTAAAAGTGCATATTTTCCTTCTCGCGAAGTTAACTGGGCAAACGATCCTGCACTTCTTGCAAATACTCCACCTTGCCCTGGATATAACTCAATGTTATGCACAACTGTTCCTAAAGGTATATCTGATAAGAATAATGTATTTCCTACTTCAGGAGCAATTCCCTTTCCTGACAAAATTTTTATATCAGGTTTTAAACCATTTGGAGCTATAATATAACGCTTTTCCCCATCCTCATATTCCAATAATGCGATATGCGATGTTCTGTTCGGATCATATTCTATTGATTTTACAATTGCAGGAATACCATCTTTTTCCCTTTTAAAATCTATGATACGATACCTTCTTTTATGACCACCTCCTATATATCGCATGGTCATTTTGCCTGTATTATTTCTTCCACCCGATTTTTTTATTGGAGCTAACAAAGACTTTTCAGGCTTGCTGCTTGTGATAGTATCGAATGTACTTACTATTTTATGTCGTTGACCCGGAGTTGTGGGTTTTAGTTTTCGTAATCCCATGTCTCTTAGATATTACTATAGAAATCAATTAAATCATCTTTGTCCAATGTAACAATGGCTTTTTTATATGAAGAAGCCTTACCGGAAATCACACCTGCCTTTGTAAACCTAGATTTATGCTTTCCTCCATATCGCAGGGTATTTACAGATTCAACCTGAACACTATAAAGTTCCTCTACGGCGTGCTTAATCTGTATTTTGTTGGCATTTTTGTCTACAATAAAAGCATACCTATTTAGCTTTTCACCTAAAGTGGTCATCTTTTCTGTTACAACAGGTTTAATTATAATATTCATTATTTTGTTTCTTCTAATTGCTAAAAATTTTCTCCAAAACGTCAATTGAACCTTCTGTCAGAAGTAAAGTGGAGTTGTTTAATATGTCATAAGTATTTAACTCCGAAGCCATTACAACCTTACTTCTTTTCAAATTCCTGGACGACAAATATATGCTTTTATTTGATTCGTTAACTACTAAAACGATTTTTTTATCGTCAATTTTCAAATTTTTCTGAAAAGTAACAAATTCCTTAGTTTTATGAGTCTCAAAAGTAAAATTTTCAAGAACTATAATGCTGTTTTCCTTCGCTTTATAAGTTAAGGCAGATTTACGTGCCAACCTTTTTACTTTTTTGTTCAATTTGAATGAATAATCGCGTGGCCTTGGACCAAATGCACGACCTCCACCTCTAAATATTGGAGATTTGATACTACCGGCACGTGCAGTTCCTGTACCTTTTTGTTTCTTGATTTTTCTGGTACTTCCAACTATTTCAGCTCTCTCTTTAGACTTTGCGGTACCTTGACGCTTATTGGCCATATATTGTTTTACATCAAGATAAATGGCGTGATCGTTTGGCTCGATTGCAAAAATACTATCGTCAAGTTTTACCTTGCGACCTGTATCTTCCCCTGATTTGTTATATACAGATAATTCCATTTTACTTATTGATAATTAAATATGAACCATTTGCTCCAGGAACAGATCCCTTTACAATTAAAATATTTTTTTCGGGTATAAGTTTTACAATACTTATATTGATAACTTTTATTTTATCGCCTCCCATCTGGCCGGGCATGCGCATACCTTTAAATACTCGCGACGGATATGATGATGCTCCAAGAGAACCAGGTGCCCTCAACCTATTGTGCTGGCCATGAGTCGCATCGCCAACACCTTTAAAATCATGGCGCTTTACAACGCCCTGAAAGCCCTTACCTTTACTTATACCAGTAACGTCAATCCATTTGTCGGATTTTAATACTTCACCAACATTTAGCACATCACCTGGCTTAAGATTCTCAAAAACACCCCTGAATTCGGCAACTTTACGCTTGGGGCCGGTTTTTGCTTTTTTGAAATGCCCAACAAGTTGTTTAGAGGTATTCTTCTCTTTCTTGTCTTTAAATGCAATTTGCACTGCATCATAGCCATCCTTCTCTTTGGTCTTAATCTGTGTTACAACACAGGGACCTGCTTCAATAACAGTGCATGGTACATTTTTACCCTCGGCACTGAAAATAGATGTCATACCTATTTTTTTCCCTATTAATCCTGGCATGGTTTAAAATTTTTTAAATTATCAGACTTTTATCTCAACTTCGACCCCGCTCGGCAATTCTAATTTCATCAAGGCATCAATTGTCTTTGCAGTTGAACTGTAAATATCCAGAAGTCTTTTGTAAGATGAAAGCTGGAATTGTTCCCTTGATTTTTTATTTACGAATGGAGACCTTAAAACCGTAAAAATCCGTCTGTGTGTTGGCAATGGTATAGGACCACTAACAACTGCACCAGTACTTTTTACAGTTTTTACAATCTTTTCTGCCGATTTGTCGACAAGGTTGTGATCGTAAGATTTTAATTTAATCCGAATCTTCTGGCTCATTTTATAATTTATACTTAATTAAACTAATATTTTCCCTTTTGTTTTATTGACAATTTTTTCAGCAATATTATTAGGAACTTCTTCGTAATGCGAAAATTCCATGCTTGATTGTGCCCTTCCCGAAGTAATAGTTCGAAGTATGGTTACATACCCAAACTTTTCTGCTAATGGCACTTTGGCCTTTATAATCCGTAAGCCGGTTTTTTCTTCCATGCCCGAAATCTGACCACGACGTTTGTTAAAATCACTAATAACATCGCCCATATATTCCTCGGGTGTAACCACTTCTGCACTCATTATTGGCTCGAGCAAAACCGGGCTGGCTTTTGCAGTTGCTTGTTTAAATGCCTTCCGTGCCACAATTTCAAACGATAGTTGATCAGAATCGACTGGATGGAAAGAACCATCTAATAATGTAACTTTTACACTATCGACCGGATAACTGGCAAGTGGTCCGTTCGACATGGCATTTTTAAACCCCTTCTCTATTGAAGGAATATATTCTTTAGGGATATCCCCCCCTTTAATCTCGTTTACAAATTGTAATCCCGTATGCCCATCATCAACTGGAGAAATGTTTACAACAATATCGGCAAATTTTCCTCGTCCACCTGTTTGTTTCTTAAATACTTCTCTATGTTTAACGCTTTCTGTAATAGCTTCTTTATAGGCTACCTGAGGTGCGCCCTGGCTACATTCAACACCAAATTCACGTTTGAGGCGATCGATAAGGATTTCCAAATGTAACTCGCCCATTCCACTTATAATAGTCTGGCCTGAATCGGGATCGGTCTTTATCTGAAAAGTCGGATCTTCCTCGGAAAGTTTGTGTAATGCAACACCGAGTTTGTCAACAGATGCTTGTGTTTTGGGTTCAATAGCAACACCTATTACCGGTTTTGGGAAGGACATTGTCTCTAACAAAATCGGATGCTTAGAATCGCATAATGTATCTCCTGTCCGTAAATCTTTAAATCCAACTGCTGCACAAATATCACCGGATCCAATGCTTTTCTTTGGAATCTGCTTATTTGCATGCATCTGGTATAACCTGGTAATCCTCTCTTTTTTGCCAGTACGTAAATTTAGTACCTGGCTATTTGAATTTAATTGTCCTGAATATACACGAATAAATGCCAAACGGCCAACAAAAGGGTCTGTAGCAATTTTAAATGCAAGGGCTGCAAGTGGTTCTTTTTCGTCGGGTTTTCTAAATATTTTCTTTTCTGACTTCGGATCTATTCCTTGTGTAACACCTATATCTATAGGGCTGGGAAGAAAAGCAACAACTGCATCCAACAATCTTTGAACACCTTTATTTTTAAATGCCGAACCACACATAACCGGAATTATAGCACGATCGATAGTAGCTTTCCGAATAACACTTTTTATTTCGTCAGGTGTAATTGAATTGGGATCTTCAAAAAAGCGTTCCAATATTACGTCATCATATTCAGCAACAGACTCAATTAATTTTTCACGACATTCATAAGCCTCCTCAACCATGTCGTCCGGAATATCTTCTAATACATATTTTGTTCCGTAGGTTTCGTCTTCGTACCAAACCACAGCCTTGTTTTCAATAAGATCGACAACTCCTTTAAATTCATCTTCCGAACCAATAGGAATTTGTACAGGAATTGGGTTAGCACCCAATTTCTCTTTTATTTGCTGAACTACGCTAAAAAAATCGGAACCTACACGGTCCATTTTATTAACAAAAGCAATACGTGGCACATTATATTTATCTGCCTGCCGCCATACTGTTTCCGATTGTGGCTCAACTCCACCTACTGCACAAAAAACAGCTACGGCACCATCAAGAATCCTCAGCGAACGTTCTACTTCAACAGTAAAATCGACATGCCCCGGAGTATCAATAATATTGATTTTATATTGATTTTTTTGGTAATCCCAATATGTAGTAGTAGCAGCCGAAGTAATAGTTATTCCCCTCTCCTGCTCCTGTACCATCCAATCCATTGTAGCTGCACCATCATGCACCTCTCCCATTCGATGCGTTTTTCCGGTATAAAACAATATCCTTTCGGTAGTGGTTGTTTTACCAGCATCAATATGAGCCATTATGCCAATGTTACGTGTATTTTGGAGATTGCTTTCCATGAATTTCTTAAAATCTGAAATGTGCAAAAGCTTTATTGGCCTCAGCCATACGATGAGTGTCTTCTTTCTTTTTAAAAGCTCCACCTTCATCATTATAAGCAGCCATAATTTCGGCAGCTAACTTTTCGCCCATTGATTTTCCATTGCGTTTTCTGGCAAACGAAATCAAATTTTTAATACTGATCGATTGTTTCCTGGACTGCCTAATTTCTGTAGGTACCTGAAAAGTTGCACCTCCTACACGACGGCTTTTTACTTCAACAGCAGGAGTAATATTTTCTAGTGCTTTTTTCCAGATATCGAGTGGTTTAGTTTCATTATCCTTCATTTTCTGCCCAATAATCTCCATGGCTTCATAAAATACCTGGAACGAAAGATTCTTTTTTCCGCTCACCATTAGGTCGTTCACAAACCTCGTTACCAACTTATCGTTGAATTTTGGATCTGGCAATATAATCCGCTTCTTCGGTTTAGCCTTTCTCATTTCTAAAAACTATAATATTATTTTTTTTGCTTTGGCCTTTTGGTTCCATACTTCGATCTTCTTTGAGTACGTCCTTCTACTCCCGAGGTATCAAGTGCACCTCTTATTATATGGTATCGAACACCTGGTAAATCTTTCACCCTTCCTCCACGTATCATTACTATAGAGTGTTCCTGAAGATTGTGTCCTTCGCCAGGTATATAGGCATTTACTTCTTTCTGGTTTGTTAATCTTACCCTGGCTACTTTACGCATTGCAGAGTTCGGTTTTTTTGGAGTTGTGGTATAAACACGCAAGCAAACTCCCCTTCTCTGTGGACATGAGTCCAGTGCAGGAGCTTTACTCTTATCAACCAGCTTTTTCCTACCTTTTTTTACTAATTGTTGAATTGTCGGCATTTTACAGCTATTAAATCCTTATAAAATTTTACAAATTGGTGTGCAAAGATAAAGGAATATTTTTCTAAACAAGAAATAATAATAAATAATTTTAGAGGCTGTTCAAGACCTATACAAACAATCTTATTCCCGTTGGTTATTAACGTATTATATAAATCTCAACAAAGCTATCAATACGCGTAAAGAATTATAATTTGCGATTAGATTTGCAACATTAGTGAAAATGAACAGCATTTTTGATAATAATTTCATGCAAAATCAATAAAAAAAAACTGTTTTTTCTCTTTTTGCCAAAACAAATTCAAGCTTAAATAGCACAAATCATGTAATTCTTTTATTTTATGCAAATTACAATTAGCCATTGCTTTGGTTTGCTTGTTTGTTGGTTTTTAAAAAATTATTAGTTTTGACCACTTTTTTAAATCCAGATAAAATAATTAATATATTAATAACTCTAAATTGAAGTAAAGAATGAAAATCTACGATAGTAACCAGATCAAAAACATATCCTTTGTAGGAAATTCAGGTTCTGGAAAAACTACTTTAGCTGAATGTATTTTATTCCTAAGCGGATTAGTTGAAAGAAGAGGCGATGTTGGAAGCAAAAATACTGTATCAGATTACAATGATATTGAACATGAAAATGAGAATTCGATTTTCTCAACGGTGCTATATTCCGAATGGAATGGAAATAAAATAAACATAATCGACAATCCCGGACTCGATGATTTCGTTGGAGGTTCTATTACTTCGTATGCAGTAACCGATTTGGCTGTAATGCTTGTAAATGCACAAAATGGGGTCGAGGTTGGAACCGAAATACAAGGCCGTCATGCCGAGCGTTTAAATAAACCAATGATGTTTGTTGTCAATCACTTAGATCATGACAAAGCCAATTTCGAAAAAACCCTTGAAACCCTTAAAGAACGCTTTGCCAGCAATATTGTTATTGCACAATATCCTGTTGATACAGGTACCGCATTCGACAGCATTATTGATGTTGTTAAAATGAAAATGTATAAATATCCGGCAGATGGTGGCAAAGCTGAAATATTGGATATCCCTGCAGAAGAAAAAGACAAAGCCGAAGAACTTCATTCCGAACTTATCGAAAAAGCAGCCGAAAGTGACGAAAACCTAATGGAAGTTTTTTTCGAAAACGAAACGCTTACCGACGAAGAAATGACTAAAGGAATTAGCGATGGTTTAATTAATCGTGGTATGTTTCCTGTTTTTTGTGTTTCGGCCAAAACAAACAAAGGTGTCGATCGCCTTATGGATTTTCTCACCGAAACTGCACCTTCGGCCATAGATATGCCCGGGGTAACCAACGACGAAAACGATGAAATCAAATGTGATCCAAACGGGATTGCTTCCTTATTCTTCTTTAAAACATCATTAGAGCCTCATATTGGCGAAGTTAATTATTTCAAAGTGATGTCGGGATCAATTTCCGAATCAAACGACCTGATTAATTATAACACCAATACTAAAGAAAGGATTTCGCAGATATTTTCATGTGCAGGTAAAAAACGCACAAAAGCTGCTACCATGCATGCAGGAGATATTGGGGGAACTGTAAAGCTAAAAAACACAAAAACCGATCACACACTGAATGTTTCGGGTAATGACTGGACATTCCCTAAAATTGTGTTCCCCGAACCAAAATACCGGACAGCAATACGAGCTTTGGCCGAAGGCGACGAAGAAAAAATGGCCGAAGCACTAAACAAGATGCACCTGATCGATCCTACTATCCTCATTGAATTTTCGAAAGAATTAAAACAGGTTATCGTTTTTGGACAAGGCGAATATCATCTTAATATATTAAAATGGCATCTCGACAACATATATAAAATTGAAACCGAATTTGTTCCACCTAAAATCCCATATCGCGAAACAATTACCAAACAGGCACAAGCTACCTACAGGCACAAAAAGCAATCGGGTGGAAGTGGCCAGTTCGGTGAAGTACACATGGTAATAGAACCTTATATTGAAGGCGTAGCCGATCCAAAGAAATTTAATATTGGTGGTGGAAAGGAAATAAATGTTAACGTTCGGGGTAAAGATGAACATCTTTTGAAATGGGGCGGCAAACTCATCTTCTATAATTGTATTGTTGGCGGATCGATCGATACCCGATTTTTACCTGCCATACTTAAAGGTATAATGGAAAAGATGGAAGAAGGCCCGCTTACCGGTTCTTATGCACGCGACATCCGTATTTCGGTTTACGATGGGAAAATGCACCCTGTCGACTCAAACGAAATCTCTTTTAAATTAGCCGGACGAAACGCATTCCGTATGGCATTTAAAGATGCAGGGCCAAAAATCCTTGAGCCGGTTTATAATGTAGAAGTTTTGGTACCATCCGATTATATGGGCGACGTAATGAGCGACCTCCAGGGTCGTAGATCGATAATTGAAGGTATGAGTTCGGAAAGTGGTTATGAAAAAATCAAAGTCAGGGTACCCTTGTCCGAGATGAACAAATATTCAACCGCCCTCAGTTCAATTACCAGTGGCCGTGCCACCTACACTATGAGCTTTGCCAGTTACGAGCCGGTTCCCGGCGACTTGCAGGACAAACTCCTGAAGGAATACGAAGCACAACAGGAAGAAGAAGATTAAAAATATTCTATATAATATTTGAAAAGCCATTCGGAAAAAGAGTGGCTTTTTTATTTTTTGTTTGTTAAAAAATCAATCTACAGATTGATTTCTGAGAAATTAGACAAAATCAATTTTGAATAAATCTGTGAACTTTTTCATGAACACCTTTTAGAACATATAATATTGTGAGTAATCTGTGGCTAATTATTTTTTTGCATATTAA
>JAYENH010000168.1:0-4466 GCA_034721995.1 Bacteroidota bacterium | reverse complement strand
AAAGGATTTTATCAAGCAATTGGATAATAAAACTAAAGGCTTAAAGAAATGATACGGCAGAATTAAATATAATTTGACAATATGAATGAGAACGATATAAACGAATTGGGTAAAAATATTATTGCTTTGCAAAAAGAAGCAGTAAATCAAACGCTATTGTTCTGGAAACCGAAAGCTGAACAAATAATCAACACTAAAAGCCGGGATATTAACAAAATTGAGCATACTTTAGACGCTCTTTGTGAAGTGGCTTTTGATGATGAAGTATTGCTTTTGTTTAAAAAATTATGTCGCTATTATTACGACATAGACCCACAAGCTACGGCAGAACAAATTCAGTTTTACAGAGAAATGTGGGACAATGATGATGAAATAGAATCTGATGAGTAAATTTACAGAAAAATTAGAGCAGGCTTTTATTGAGCTTTTAGGAAATGAATATTTCCCGAGCCGATGATTCTGCCTGTGCCAGCACGGCAGACAGGTTTGACAGTTCAAAATATTTCAATGGTTCTGCATTAGAACAATTGAATACTTTGAATATGGCTGCCGAATATGTACAACAGACCAAAGAACTTGAAACTCGTTTTATGGGCTTGGTTAAGCGATTAAAAGCAGCTTATGATATTTGTGCAGGAAGTGAACAATTAACGCAAGAGGAAAGAGATTATACACATTTCTATTTAGCTGTTCGCTCAATCGTTTTTAAACTCACAAAAGGAAATGCACCCGACACTGCACAAATGAACGCCAAAGTTCGAGAAATGATAAAAGATGCTTTGGAAAGTGATGGCGTAGAAGAAATCTTCAAAATCGGTGAAGAAGCAGAAACAGAACAAGACCTTTTTGATGAAGATTATTTGGCAAAGATTGACAAGATAAAACTTCCAAACACTAAAATAAAATTACTTCAACAACTTTTGGCAAAAGCCATTGGAGAAATGAAGAAGGTCAACAAAGTAAAAGGCATTGATTTTTCTAAGAAAATGAAGTCTTTAGTTGAAAAATACAACGAAAGGAAAGAAGATGATGTTTTGCGAAGTGAGGTTTATGAGGAAATGGCAGAACACTTAACAAACATGATTTGGGAAGTACAAAAGGAATTTTCAGCAGGAGATGAAATGGGAATTGACTTTGAGGAAAAAGCTTTTTATGACATTCTTAAAGATTTGTGTGTAAAATATGACTTCAAATATCCGGAGGACAAACTTATTGAATTGGCAAAAGCTGTAAAAGACTTAGTAAATGGGCAAGCTAAATTCCCAGACTGGAGCAAAAGAGAAGATATTAAATCTGCTCTAAAAGTCGGCCTTATTTTATTGCTTGACGAACACGGTTATCCACCAGTGGAAAGAGATGAAGTTTACGTTGAGATATTTGAACAAGCGGAGAATTTTAAAAAGAATAGACAATAACGAGATGAAAGCCAACGCTGACAGAAATGCTAACAAAATTTAAAGAAACGGAAGGAATGAAGAAAGCCCGGCCCATAACAATATAGGATTTAAGGCTCAGTTGAGCTGTAAAAAAAAGAGGCAGGGAAGTTTGATTACCAATCTGTCTCTTTGTTATTGGTGGTCGGTTTTCTGATATCATCATTGATTTTTTAGAATTGGGAAATTTGGCGTACACCCGTAAAATTTCGATGAGTATCAATATTATAAATAAAGACTAACTTTGCCGCGCTTTTCAAAATAGGAAAAAGCAAATGTCAATCCTTCATTTCTGACAGGCTAAATAAAAAGCTATTTCATTTTTGATATTTGACATACATAATTTTAACAGCCGGATATTTTTATCCGGGCATTATTTTATTGAATGAAAACATTTACTGATCAGGGTCTTAACGACAACATTCTTAAGGCCATTGACGAACTGGGTTTTATTGACCCAACTCCAATTCAGGAAAAAACAATTCCTGCTATTTTAAACAGCCATCAGGATATTATTGGCCTTGCACAAACAGGAACAGGTAAAACGGCTGGTTTTGGTTTGCCCATTTTACAGCAACTATCTACCGAGTCTAAATCGGTGCAGTCTATTATTCTGTGCCCAACCCGCGAGCTTTGCCTGCAAATTACAAAAGACCTTGTAAATTATAGTAAGTACATGAAAAATGTATCGGTATTGGCAGTTTATGGAGGTGCCAGTATCGAGCCTCAGATAAAAGGCCTGAAAAGAACAACCGAAATTGTAGTTGGCACACCAGGCAGAACTTTAGATTTGATTAAAAGAAGGATTTTGAAGATTGAAAATATTCGTTGGTTAGTTCTCGATGAGGCCGACGAAATGCTCAATATGGGATTCCGGGAAGATTTGAATGCCATTCTTGAAAAAACCCCAAAGGAAAAACAAACATTGATTTTTTCGGCTACAATGCCAAAAGATGTCAGGCGGATTGCAGATAATTACATGAACGATCCGGTTGAAATAGTGGCAGGAAAGAAAAATGTTGGAGCCATAAATATAAGTCATGAGTTTTATATGGTGAAAGCATCGGATCGTTATATTGCCTTAAAACGCCTTGCCGATATCAATCCAAATATTTACGCTTTGGTTTTTTGTCGTACACGGCGCGAAACCAAAGATATAGCCGCGAAACTTATTAACGATGGCTATAATGCCGATGCACTTCATGGCGATTTGTCGCAGGCACAACGCGAACTTGTGATGAACCGTTTTCGCTCGAAACAACTTCAACTATTGGTAGCAACAGATGTTGCTGCTCGTGGCATCGACATAAACGATCTGACCCATGTGTTAAACTATAACCTCCCCGACGATCCTGAAGTGTATATTCACCGTAGCGGACGAACCGGACGTGCAGGAAAATCAGGAATATCAATTTCGATTATCCACTCGCGTGATGGAAGAAAACTCAGGGAGATTGAAAAACTGGTAGAGAAAAAATTTCAGAAGAAATTAATACCTACCGGGAAAGAAATTTGTGAGAAAAGGCTCTATACCGTAATTGATAAAATAGAACGTGTAACAGTTGATGAACCTCAGATAGAACCTTTTCTTGAAGTGATTTATAAAAAATTGTCGTGGTTAGACCGCGATGAGTTGATAAAACGTTTTGTTTCGGTTGAATTTAATAGATTTCTCGAATATTATAAAGGTACCGGCGATATTAATTTTAGTGCTGATGAAGATAAAAACAGAAAAGAACGAAAGCCGAAGAAAGAATGGAAAAAAGGTCCGTCGAGTAATAGTTTTTCGCGTTTTTTCATCAATATAGGAAGTAAGCAAAAGCTAAAAGCAACAAATCTTATTGGGTTGATAAACGAAAATACCCGTAAACGCGACATTGAAATTGGCAAGATTGAGATACTTCGCAATTTTTCGTTTTTCGAAATTGAAAAGGATCACGAAAATCTTGTTCTCGATTCGTTTAAGGATGTACAGTTTGGTAGCGTAAAATTAAGTGTTCAATTGTCGAGCAAGGATAACGATGATTCTGATTTGCCAAAAATGAGAAGAGAAAAGGAAAAGAAATATGAAAATCCGGAGCGTTTTAAAAAATCGAAAAGCTATGGCTCAAGGAAAGATAGAACAAAAAAATCGTATTCTAAACGAAAGCCGAGGAGGTAGTTTCCGGGGTTCGGATTCTAATGTCGAGGCTATTGAATTCATCACATGTCAGCTTTTCCAAACTTCGGAAAAGCTTCGTATGGCACGGTAGCCCAATATTTTCATTTTGTCGCAATTTACACAGGCTTACACTTCGTTTCATCCTGTGCATTTATGGCCACATGCGCCCCCGACAAAAGCTTTCCCTGTTCGGAGTCGATAAGCATTCCGCTGATTGAATATTTCTGGGCAAAACCCACAAGGGGCAACATCAGAAAAAAAAGCAGTATTACTTTTTCAACTTTTATTTATCTGTTAATTTTGTTTGCGAAAATAGACGGTTTTCAAACAAAAAACTTGTGAAGTAGACAAATGGGGTGATTGTGTAGACGAATTGAGTAAGAGGATAAGTGAATACCAATATCTATCAATAATCTAAAAACTCAGTAATTCACCATCATACTCAAAATCTTTCGCAGATTCAGAAACTTAGTGTCTCTTTGAAATAGAGTTAACCTCTCTGGTTTATTTCTGATAGTGCTTTCCGGTTTTCAATATTAATGATTTTTCCATTAATAGAGATTACACCTTCTTTCTCGAATTCTTTAATAAATTTTACAGCACTTTCAATTGTAATCGAGGCAAAATCAGCAATATTTTGTCGCGATAAATATTGAAAAACATTATCACTTTCAAATTTCTCAGAAGACAAATATAATATGGCCGATGCTAATTTGCCCCGCATTTGCTTAAACGAAAGATTGTAAATTATGTCTATGTACCTGTTTTCATTTTGAAAATTTCTTGATGTTATTTGCAAAGCAAATTGGGGGTTTCTCAATAATAGCTGTTTCAAAGCTTCTTTTTCTATCATGCAAATTATTGAATCTTTT
>JAYENH010000167.1:0-4474 GCA_034721995.1 Bacteroidota bacterium | reverse complement strand
TAAATCCGTATGCAAATATAACAAAAAATTACAATACTCTAATAGCTAAATAATTATACAAAATCCTGCTTTTCTTAGGTCAGTTGTTCTGAATTTCGAATGAAAAGTCATTGCCATTTTTATTTCAATAGGGATTAGCTTTCGGTTTTTTAGATAAACCAAGTCTACTTCATTTTCATTATTATCTCTGAAATAATATAGATTGGTGTCCATGCCTTTATTCAACCTTGTTTTAACAGCATCCATCACTACCATGTTTTCAAACAGGTTTCCTGCAAGAGGGTCGCGATTTACCTGCTCCGGTTTTTCAATGCCCAATAAATAACAAGCCAGCCCCACATCGGTAAAATACAATTTTGGGGTTTTTGTGGCCCGTTTACCAAAATTTTCGAAATAGGGATAAAGTCGAAAGATGATATAGGATGCTTCGAGAATGGACAACCATTCTTTTAAAGTATTTGATGAAATGCCAAGATCGGATGTGAGAGATTGGAGATTTAAAATACTACCAACCCTACCTACAAGAAGGCGCACAAAATTTTCGAATTGAGAAAGGTTTCTTATTTGCATGAGTTGGCGAACATCCCTTTCCACATAAGTTTGAAAATAATTCCGGTAAGCTTTCGTAGGATTCAAATCATTATCGTAAATACCCGGCAGGAACCCACGCCACATTTGTTCTCCTTTTTCCTGTTTAATATTGGCAGAGTGCAATTCAGCAATCGAAAACGGAAGAAGCTCTAATAAGGCTGTCCGTCCGACAAGCGATTGGCTTATAGCCTGGTTCAATTTCAACTGATGACTTCCGGTAAGCAGAAACATTCCTTTTTCATTCCTTTCATCAGAAATTATCTGAATATAGGAAAGAAGATCGGGCATCCTTTGTATTTCATCTATAATTAGAGGTAGTTTAAATGAATTGAACAGGGTCTCTGGATCTTCTTCGGCAAGTTTCCTTAACTGTGGATTTTCCAGATTCAAATAATTATAATCAGGGAAAGTCATTTTTGCCAGGGTGGTTTTACCCGACTGACGTGGTCCGGTTAAAGTTACAACTTTGTATGATTCCATCAAGTGTTTTAGCTCTTCTTCAATGTTTCTCCTTATTTCCATACTGCAAATACAAACATATTTTATACAATATCGAAGTAGTACTTCAATATTGTATAGGTTTTAAAGATTTCACAAAAGAAATTAATTGGTCTTAACCTTGATTATTCATGATTTTTATGATTAACTTGATTGAAATTGAATTATACAATCTCTTGTTCGGATTAACATTGTATTCAGTAAATTCAGTAAGTTTATGGATTAATGAGCTTATACTACTTGTGTAAAAACAATACCCAAAGCTTTTTCGAAATACTTTATTTGCTTCAATTCAGTAGAAGTGATAAAACAGAGCGATCTCCCTGTTTTTCCTGCCCTGGCTGTTCTTCCGCTTCGGTGGGTGTAATATTCTTCTTTGTCGGGCAATTGGTAATGAAATACAAACGATAGGGCTTCGATGTCGATGCCACGCGCAGCTAAATCGGTGGCAACCAGCACTTGTACTTTCTCGTTTTTAAATGCCCTCATTACTTTATCCCTCTCCTTTTGTAGTAAATCACCATGAATGGCACCGGCAGGGATTTTTCTTGCAATCAGTTGCTTTTCTAATTTCTGTGTGGCATATTTGGTTTTACAGAATATTAAACCTCTGTTGCTGCCTTCTTTTTTTAACACTCTAATCAGTTGTTGAAATTTGTCCATATCACTGCAAATCAGGTACTGATGTTTGATATGTTTGTTTACAACATTTTTGCCACTTGTTTCGATTCGATAGGCATCGGGCGACATGTGTTCGTTAATAATATGTTTTATCCCGTGAGGAAGAGTTGCAGAAAACAACCATTTATTATCAGCATTAGAAACAAAACCCAGGATTTTGTCTAGTTCCTTTTTAAATCCCATGCTAAGCATTTCGTCGGCCTCGTCGAGGATAACTGTTTTTACATTGCTTATATCTACAGCTTTTCTTTCTAATAAATCAATAAGCCGGCCAGGGGTTGCTACCACAATGTGCGTAGGTCTTTTTAGGGCACTTATTTGTTGATGTATTTGCGGACCGCCAAAAACTGCTTCGGCGAAAATTTTATCGGTGTACTTGGTAAATTTGAATAGCTGTTTGGCTATTTGTTGTCCAAGCTCTCGTGTAGGACAAAGAATAAGTCCTTGTACCACTTTTCGTTTTGGGTTTATTTTATGAAGAAGCGGAATTCCGTATGCCGCAGTTTTGCCGGTACCGGTATGGGCCTGGCCTACTAAATCGGTGTTTTTCTCTAATAGCAAAGGAATAACTTCGCTCTGTATTTCGGTGGGAGTAATAATATTAAGCTCATTCAAGCCTTTAACATAATCTTTGCCAACTCCTAATTCTTCAAAATTCTTCAAAATAGTATCTGTTTAATTTGGCTGCAAAATTACTCAATAATTATTTAGCTATGAAAGAATTGATTCCACAAACAAAATACCGCCTTCGTGCTCCTTATAAATATCATTAATAATACTGCTTTACGATCTTAATTCAAAGTGCTAAATATTATCCGATTAGCTATCGGATTTAAAGGTTGACGAAATTTAATTTTTGTTGAACACAATGGAGAAAACCCCAAAGGGATAATTTGATGTAACACCTTTTCAGGATTTTGTTTGTTTTGGTTTCATTAAACATGGTTTCGTTTCACTCCAGCCTGAGTTTTTACAACAGGAAATCGATCTTGTTATTGACACTGTTGATAAACCTTTGCCTTATGAAATTAAATCGGAATGACAAAGCAGAACAACCACTTTGCAAATTTGAATTTTTGGCAATACATAAAACCCAGGGCGGTATCGTCGGTTTAAATGGCCGGCGCGTAGTATTGAATGTCCAATGGCAAGGCGTACTTTTTTTATTGGCATGAATTGAATCCAGCCAACAAAACATTTTACATATCTTCTGATATTAAGGCGAGAAGCTTGACCCGAGACGTTCAACCGAGAAATATCATTAATGCCGGGAATGCCTGAAAATGTTGGATATTGCAAAACAATTGTTAGTTTTGGTGAAAATAAAATTAAGCTATTTCAAAAACGCCTATTTATAAAATCTTTATCCGGACAGGAAACAACAGTCGAAATATTGCCGAAAGGCGAAATATCCGCAATTGTATTGTGGATATACGCCCATATTTGGGTGGATAAACACAATAGCATAGTAAATATTTATGAGTTGGCATTAATTTAAGAAGCGACACAACATTTTCATAAGATATTTTTTAAAATACTTTGAATATTCATTATAATTATTACTTTTGTTTTACAATTCGATAGTTATCGAAATATAAAATTATTTTATGGACACAAAAAAGGTAATAAAAGCAATGAAAGCTCTATCTAATAAAAATCGTTTTGAGATTTTTATGGTAATTTATAAAAGTAATAAAGAAACCAATTTCGAGAAGGAGGAATGTTTCGTGTATGATATTATTGACAAACTCAATATTGGAGCACCTACTATCTCTCACCACTTGAAAGAGTTGTCTAATGCAGACTTAATAATTACAGAACGCAGGGGTAAACAAATAGTTGCTACGATTAATAAAGAAACTGTTAAAGGGTTAAGTGATATTTTAGACTTAAAAGACTAATTAAAATGAAAGCTATTATTTTTGGTGCAACAGGAATGGTTGGAAAGGCAATTTTGTTAGAATGCCTTGAAGATGAACGAATAAAGGAAGTAACTTGCATAGTGCGAAAATCCTTAGATATAAAACACCCGAAATTAAGAACATTAATCTGTAAGGATTTTAAAAAAATGAAAGAATTATCAAGTGAAATTCACGGATATAATGTATGCTATTATGCTATTGGAATTCCATCGTCAGGTTTAAGTGAGAATGATTACAGTCGAGTTACTTATGATTATACAATTTTTGCCGCAGAAATGCTTATTGTAAATAATCCAAATTTAATTTTTTGTTACGTTTCTGCCCAAGGTGCTGACAGCACTGAAAAAGGCAATGCAATGTGGGCAAGAGTAAGAGGAAAAACTGAAAATATGCTAATTTCTTATCCGTTCAAGAAATTTTATAGTTTTCGTATTGGATATGTTCTTCCAATGAAAGGAGTTAAAAGTAATGTGAAAAATTATCGAATATTTTATTCTCTATCAAGTCCTTTCTATGGCTTAATAAAATACTTCCCCTCATTTGCATCTACGTCTGTTGAAGTAGCACAAGCTATGATTAATGTAAATTACCATGAATATAGCTCATCAATATTGGAAAGCAGGGATATTGTTAAATTATCCAAATTGAATAATTAAATTTATGAAAAAAATATTTAAAATGATTGGAATTTCAATAGTAGTAATTATGAGTTTGATAATAATTGTAATATCATTTTTTTTAATTTTCAGTCCTCAGTTTGGACAAGCACAAAGTAAAGAACA